>NZ_JAVKGT010000072.1:0-1452 GCF_031432335.1 Nesterenkonia flava
GCCGTATTCAAGTGGTCGTCGCAACACCTATCTGATGGAGGTGTTCGATGGGCATCGGCCCGAGGCAGAAACGAGCAAGGGAGTATCGCGGTCAGATCGTCTCTCCTGGGCGTCCTACAGTGGCCTGGCGTGAGGACCGCGTGCGGTTTTGGCAGGCTATCGCAGCCGGGGCCAAGACGAGGGAAGCCGGTGAGGCTGCTGGTGTCTCCGAGCCTGTAGCTCACCGGTGGTTCAGGCATGCTGGTGGCGTGAATCCACAACTGACTCCGAGTGTTTCGGGACGGTATATCTCTTCCTCAGAACGGGAGGAAATCGCCTTATGGCGAGCCCAAGAGATCGGGGTCCGAGAAATAGCCCGCCGGCTGGGCCGCAGTCCCTCGACGGTCTCACGGGAGTTACGACGTAACGCTTCGACCAGGACGTATCAGCTGGACTACAAGGCCTCAACTGCTCAATGGCATGCAGAGCGGCGTGCCCGCCGTCCGAAGGTCGCGAAGATGGTCACCAATGAACGGCTTCGTCAGTACGTCCAGGACAAGCTCAGCGGTGAGATCCTCACCGCTGAAGGTGAGGTCGTCGGCCCGGATGGCCCGGTCTGGGATGGGAAGAACAAACCACACCGCGGTGACCGTGAGTGGGTCACCGCCTGGAGCCCGCAGCAGATCGCGAAACGGTTACCGATGGAGTTCCCCGATGACCCGACCATGAGGATTTCCCATGAGGCGATCTATCAGGCCCTCTACGTCGAATCCCGCGGCGGCTTGGAGCGAAAGCAGTCATGGCACCTGCGCCGAGGCCGCACCAAGCGGATGCCCCGGGCTCGTACCCGGCAGGAAGCCTGGGCTCATGTCACCGCCAAGACGGTGCTGGCCAAACGCCCCAAGGAGGCTGAGGATCGCCAGGTTGCTGGCCATTGGGAAGGTGACCTGATTATCGGGTTGAAACGCTCAGCGGTGGCCACCCTGATTGAGCGCACCACTCGTTACGCGATACTGGTGCACTTGCCCCGGGAGGTCGGCTATGGGCTCATCCCGCCGAAGAAGAACGGTCCCGCCCTGGCTGGCTATGGAGCACTGACGATGAAGGATGCCCTGATCAACGTCATGAGTTCAGTACCAGCATCGCTGCGCCGGTCATTGACTTGGGATCGAGGCAAAGAGCTCTCAGCCCATGCTCTTTTCACCGAGGCTACCAAGACCCCGGTGTACTTCGCGGACGCGAAGAGCCCGTGGCAGCGCGGAAGCAACGAACACCTCAACGGGCTACTGCGGCAGTACTTCCCGAAAGGCACCGACCTCTCACGGTGGAGCACCGCGGAGATTGCTGCGATAGCCACCGCGATGAATAACCGGCCCCGAGGGATCCTAGGCTGGAGGACACCTGCCGAAGCCTTCGAAGATCAGCTACGCTCAGTCCAACAGGCAACTGTTGCGAGCACCGGTTGAATACGGC
>NZ_JAVKGT010000073.1:0-1411 GCF_031432335.1 Nesterenkonia flava
GTAAAAGTCCCCGCGAAACAGGTCCGGGTCAGCCGTAGAGTTTGATCCAATCGGCCTCGGGCATTGCCCGAGCGGCTTGGTCCTCGAGCTCCCGCTCCAGGCGCCGAGTCGGGATCGCGGCCAAGGCGATCAGCCGTTGCTGGATCGTGTCGATCTCAGCGGCGATCTCAACGACGTTCAGCGAGGCCTTGTAGGTGGCCAGCTCCTGCTGTTGGGCTGGGTTGAGGACTCCGGCATCGAATAGCCGCTGGTAGGGGGTGCGGGGTTTGTCGTAGACCCGGCGACGACGCCCGATGGCATCGGCGGTGTAGCCGGTGGGCTTGGTGGTGGGGGTGAAGTAGTTCAGCCGGTCACAGACCAGGTCCCAGAGCCTGTTGAGTAGTTCGCGTTGGATCGCGGTGTCGTAGCGGTAGTAGAACCCGTAGCGGCGGACCAGGTGGTTGTTCTTCGACTCGATGGTGGCCTGATCGTTCTTCTGATACGGCCGGGACCGGGTGTAGAAGATCTTCCGCTCAGCGGACCAACCCAACACCTGGTGGTTGATGAACTCGCTGCCGTTGTCGGAGTCGATGCCGGTGACCATAAACGGCACCGTGGTGATGAACTCCTCAAAGGCGGCGACGATGTTGACCATCGCGTTATTGCGGATCGCGCGGGTGAAGACCCACCCGGTATGCATATCGGTGAAGTTCACCGTCCGGGCGAACTCACCCTTCAAAGTCGGCCCGCAGTGGGCCACGGTGTCGACTTCGAAGAACCCTGGTTCGGCTTCGATTTCATCGCCTGCTTTGCGCACACTGATGGAGTTGCGCAGCAGTTTGCCCGGTTTGGTGGCCGACTTCCCTCGGATAGGGTCCCTGGCCTTCGCTGGTGCCAGGTACCGATCGATGGTGGCTGCGCTCATGGCCAGCAGTTCAGTCCGGACCTGCCGGCTATAGCGGTCTTGGCCAGGAACCAGGGCCCCGGCGGCTTCCATCGCCTGGATCCAGTCAGCCATTGAGGCGGCGAGGTATTTGCCGCAGATACCCCCGGCGGTGGCCCACACGTGCTGTAAGACTTTGATCGCGTCGTAGGAGTACTTCCGGCCCCGGCTCTTGCGCCGATCGATCACTGCCACAGTGGCGGTAGCGCGTCCTCTCGGCTGGGTCAGCCGGCGTCGTAGCTGCTGGCGGGCATGATCCCGGTTCCAGCCGGTGACCTCGACCAGTTGGTCCAGGATCTTCGACTTGTCCTTCTTCGAAGCAGCCTCGTAGGCGGCAGCGTATTTCTTGGTGATCTCGACCCTGGTGGCCAACGAGACATCCTTATCCGGCATACCCCATCGTCGCCGAACCCCACCCCGTCCTTTGCCGGGGACTTTTCTATGAGGCACGGCCCCTGGCTACGCGGGGACTTTCTCTGAGTCTCGTCG
>NZ_JAVKGT010000074.1:0-1359 GCF_031432335.1 Nesterenkonia flava
TGAAGCGCCCTAGGTTCTCTGCCGCTTTCATATGAGGTGGGGCTCCGCTTTCAAGGCGGCGTAGTGGAGCTGTTCGTACTCTATCGGGGTCAGATGACCGATGCTGCTGTGGAGGCGTTGGTGGTTCCACCAATCGACCCACCCGGCAGTAGCGAATTCCACATCGGAAAGCTTCCGGAAGGGGCCTTCGTGGAAGACGTCGGTGCGGATGGCTTCGGTCTTGAACAACCCAATGATGGACTCCATGAGGCTGTTGTCGTAGGCATCGCCGACGGTCCCGATCGAGGGCTGGATCCCCTCTAGCTGAAGGTGCTCGGTGAAGCGAATGCTCGTGTATTGAGACCCCGCATCCGAATGTGCCACCAGCTGCCCGCGTTCGACGGGGTGACCCTCGCGTCCCCGCTGCCACAGGCCCATGCGCAGGGGCAGGTCCACCAGCTCGGTGGCCTTGATGGTATCGGCGTGCCAGCCGATGATCCGCTGGGCGAAGACATCGACGAGGAAGGCCACGTAGACGAACCCGGCCCAGGTGCGCACATATGTGAAGTCCGCGACCCAGACCCGGTTCGGCGCCGCGGCGGTGAAGTCACGATTGAGCAGATCCCCAGCACGTGTGCCGTCCTTAGCCGGGACGGTGGTGCGCGCGGCCTTACCCCGGCGGACTCCGGCCAGGCCCAGGGTCCTCATGGCCCGATCCACCGCGCCCGGGGTGGCCCCGGGCAGGCGACGGCGAATGGCCGCGGTCATCTTCCTGCGCCCGTAGAGGCCCTCAGCGGTGCGTTTGATGGTGCCGTCCTCCTTGCGCTTATAGGCCAGAGAGCGGATGGCATCTTCGACCATCGCGTCGGTGATGGTCCTGGTTGCCGGCTGGTGGTGGGCCTGTTTCCAGGATCGGTAGGTCCTTGCCGCGACCGGCGTCCCCTCAGCGGTGAGGATGGCGCAGATCGACTCGACGGCATGACCATCAGAGCGCAGCTGATCGATGAAAGCGCTGATCAGCGGGATCGGGGGTCGAGTTCCCCCGCGAAGAAAATCGAGGCCTTACGCAGGATCTCGTTGGTCTCCTTCAACCGCCTGTTCTCGGCCTTCAACCGGCGGATCTCTTCGAGCTCATCGGTTGAGGTTCCCTCGCGGGTGCCGTGGTCGATCTCGTGCTGGGTGATCCATCGGCGCAAGGAGTCCCGGCCGACGCCCAGCTGTGCGGAGACGGCCTTGATGGCCGCGGTGCGGGAGGAGTACTCCGACTGGTGGTCCAGCACCAGACGGACGGCCCGCTGCTTCAGAGCGGGATCGGTGATTCGAGGCATGACTGCATCCTTTCAGCTTAGAAAGATGCGGCATCAAACCTGGGTCGCTTCA
>NZ_JAVKGT010000092.1:0-1317 GCF_031432335.1 Nesterenkonia flava
GCCCGCGAGTCGATGAGCAAGGACCGTACCCGCTCCATCAATGCGCTGACCGCTCTGACACGGACCAACGAGCTGGGCATCGATGCCCGCAAGAAACTCACCGTCACCCAGATCCTCGAGGTCTCCCGCTGGCGGAGCCGTGAGGAGGAGCTATCTCTCTCCATCGCCCGCAGCGAAGCAGTGCGGCTGGCCAAGCACGTCTTGGACCTGGACCAACAGCTTACCGCCAACGAGAAGCAGCACCGTGGGGCCGGATGAGATTACGGTCTTGAAGCGCCCTGGGTTTAGTTCCGAGATTTTGGTGCGGACTCGGTCCGCTGTTCATAGTAGGCGCTCTCAACTTCTGCCGGGGTCTGCTGCCCGAGGTTCTCGTGCAGCCTGGCAGTGTTCCACCAGTGGACCCAGTTCATCGTGGCGAACTCCACCTCCGTCAGCGAAGCCCACGCCGGCTGGGAGTAGATCAGCTCGGTCTTATACAGCCCATTGACGCTCTCGGCCAGAGCATTGTCATAGGAATCCCCAACAGTGCCCACCGAAGGGCGGATGCCGTGATCAGCGAGCTTGTCGGTATAGGCGATCGCCACATACTGCGAACCTCTGTCCGAGTGATGCACCAGTTGGGCATCTTCCTGGCGTTTGGCAGTCGCCAGGGCATGCTCCAGCGCTTCCAACGACAGCGCCTCGGTGGTCATCGTCGAACGAGTGGCCCACCCGACGATCCGACGGCTGTAGGCATCGGTGACGAAGGCGGTATAGACGAACCCTGCAACAGTGCGCACATAGGTGATGTCAGCGACCCACAGCCTGCCCGGGGCGGGGGCTTTGAAGTTCCGCTCCACCAGATCCGGACGATGATCCGGCACCGGGGCGGCCACCGTGGTCCGGGGTCTACGGCCTCTCACTGCGCCTTCGACCCCGGCAGCACGCATCAACCGAGCAGTCTGATCCCGACCGATCTCCCAGCCTTCCCGGCGCATGGCATGCCACATCTTCCGCACCCCATAGACGCCTTAGTTGGCCGCGTGGATCCGCTGGATCTCGGGAATCAGCAGGCCGTCCTTCAACGCCCGAGCTGACCGGATGCGCGCTTTGGCGGCTCGGTATCCGCGGGAGGTGATGAACCCACCATCTGCCTCGTCCATCACGCGGCAGATGAGCTCGACCCCGAAGCGATTCCGGTGCTCGTCGATGAACCGGATCATCTCGTGGTGGGACGGTCGAGCTCCTTGGCGAAAAACGCCGAGGCAGACTTCAGGATCTCGTTGGCCCGTCGCAGCTCGAGGACCTCAGCCTCCAGGGCCGCGATGCGCTTCTGCG
>NZ_JAVKGT010000075.1:0-1279 GCF_031432335.1 Nesterenkonia flava
GGGTCTGCTGAAGGTTCGGTTGACCGTCGGGCTTATGCCGCCAGGGCGACGGCATCCTTGTGAACGGTCTCGTACTCGACCGGAGTCAGCTTACCCAGCCTCCGCTGTCGGCGGCGGCGATGATAGGTCGCTTCGATCCAGTGAATGATCCGGGCTCGCAACTGATCCCTGGTGGCCCAGGACTGCCTGTTGAGCACGTTCTTCTGCAACGTCGAGAAGAAGCTCTCCATCGCCGCGTTATCCCCAGCAGCCCCGACCCGTCCCATGGACCCAGCCAGCTTGTACCCCTTCAGAGCCCGCTGGAATTTCCGTGAACGAAACTGCGACCCTCTATCCGAATGGACAATGCATCCGGCCACCTGGGAGAGGCCTCCGCGGCGGGAAACCGCATCATGCAGGGCGGCCACAGCCAGCCGTGATTTCATCCTGGAATCGATCGCATAGCCCACGATCCGGTTGCTGAAGACATCCTTGATCGCACACAGGTAGAGCTTGCCCTCACCGGTACGGTGCTCGGTGATGTCCACCAGCCACTTCTGATTCGACCTGGTGGCGGTGAAATCCCGGGCCAGCAGGTCATCACAAACTGGCGGGCCTGGCTTCTTGTGATTCTTCCTGCCCTTGCGCTGAGTGGCGGAGAAGATCTGCTGCTGTGAGCACAGCCGCCACACCCGCCGCTCAGAGGCCCGGTACCCGGCGGCGGCGAGCTCATCAGCGATGAACCGGTGCCCGAACTCCGGGTCATCAGCATGAACATCGATTGCGGCGTTGAGCAGGTGGGCCTCCTCCCAATCCCGCTGAGAAATCGGGGCTGCTGCCCATTTGTAGAACGCTTGCTTGGTGAAACCCAGAACCCGGCAGGTCACCGCCACCGGCACCCCGGCGGCGGCAAGGTCACGGACCAGCGGGAACATCATTTTGGGGAGGCCCCACCCAGCTTCAAATTCGCCTGGGAGAGATACGCCGCAGCTTCGCGCAGGACCTTGTTCTCCTGCTCCAGCTCACGGATCCGGCGCAGCATCTTCGCCTGTTCCCGAGACTCCTCAGCGTCCTTAGCCGGCTCGATCCCGTGCTCTTCGAGCTTCGCGGCCCGGACCCAGGACTGCAGCGCAGATTTCGAGCAGCCCATATCCGCGCAGACCTGCTTCTGGCTCATCCCGCCAGCAACCAGCTCCACGGCCGTGCGACGGAACTCCTCGGTGTAGACGACTTTCGGCATGACTTCCATCCTTCCTGCTTTCTAAGCAGTCTTGAAGTCAACCGAACCTTCAGCAGACCC
>NZ_JAVKGT010000076.1:0-1205 GCF_031432335.1 Nesterenkonia flava
GTCCAGGCAGTTGCCCTTTCTGGACATTGATTGGACTGCGGCTTTGCTGGCCAGCAGGTTCTGCCAGGATGCGTGCTGGTAGTGAAAGCCTTGGTCTGAGTGAACGAGGGGTCTCTGGTCTGGGTCCAGGGTGGCCAGGGCATCTTTCAGGGACGCGTTGGTGAACGCGGTGGTCGGTGCCTGGCTGAGCGAATAGGAGATGATCTGCCGGTCGAACAGATCCATGATCGGTGAGAGATACAGCTTCTGGTCACCGACTTTGAACTCGGTGACATCAGTGACCCATTTGGTGTTCGGGGCCTGGGCTTCGAAGTCTCTGCCGAGCTGGTTGGCTGCGATCCGGCCCAGCTGTCCTTTGTAGGAATTAAAGCGCTTCCGCCGACGGGTCCGGCAGATCAGCCCCTCGGATCGCATCAGTGCCAGCACGGTCTTCTTCGCGATGGTGAAGCCCTGTCGCTGCAGTAGCAGATGCAGTCGCCGGTGCCCATAACGACCTTTAGCGGCGTAGAAGAGTTTCTTCAGCGCCTGCCTGACTTCAGCGTAGGCATCAGGTCGCTCTGGCTGGGCCTGGTGATAGAAGAACGTCGACCGGGCCAGCCCAGCAGCAGTGAGGAGCACAGGCAGTGGGTAGTCGGCTTTGAGGGCAGCAACAGCCTGGGCCTTCAGGCTTGTTCTGACTGGTCCCTCAAAGCCCGCAATTTTTTCAGGTAGGCGTTCTCTGCCTGAAGTCGGAGGTTCTCCTCCTGCAGTCTCTCTACCTCAGTCTTCTGCTTGGCAGGCTGTCCTGACGGGCGTCCGCGAGGCTTCGGCGCCAATCCTGCCGGCCCGTACCGGCGTAAGGTCCGGGACCAGGACTTCACCAGCATCGGCGAGCTCAGCTGGTGCTCGGCAGCCAGAGCCGCGGCCTCCTCGCCGTCGATATGCCGCTGAGCCACATCAAGTTTGAACTCGTAGCTGTAGCTGGTGTTCTTCGCTTTTCGCATCAGCACATCCCTGCCATGGAGCTTCCACCGTTGGTGGAGCTTCTTGACCGGGTCCCGGCGAACCTCGAGTTTCTTCGACACCGCCGCAGACCCAAGCCCTTGTTCGAACAAGACTACGGCCTGAACACGCTGATCAAGACTCAGCGAACTTCGTGCATACATAGAAATACTCCCCGGAAGAAGGAACTGGATTAACCAGTCCAACTTCCGGGGAGCACTTCA
>NZ_JAVKGT010000077.1:0-1184 GCF_031432335.1 Nesterenkonia flava
GGAGCAGCGGCGTGGCGGTGGCTGGATAAGAGTCGAGGCCTTCCGATGATGGAGGTTCCTACGCCTTCCACTCGAAAGACCTCGACGTGCTCAAGCCTACTTTCACCTGTCCTGACCTCAACAGTTTCTGCCTGCTCGATGCGCTCGGGCTCGTCGTCACCGGCCAGCTGATCCGTCGTGACCAGGCGATCCTGGAATGCCGAGTCGCTGAGGATGATCCGTGGTGCCGGGGCTGCGGCGGCCAAGGCGTGCCCAGAGGCACAGTGATACGGAAGTTGGCGCACCTACCACTGGGGTGGCGGCCCACCGCTCTCTGGGTCCGGGTCCGCCGGTATCGGTGCGCCGACTGTGCCAGGGTCTGGCGGCAAGATACATCCCAGGCTGCGGCCCCGCGGGCGAAGCTGAGCAGGCATGCGGTGCTGTGGGCGCTGAAATCAGTGGTCATCGACAGGATGTCTATCGCTCGGGTTGCGGCCGCCCTGGCTGCTTCGTGGCACACCGTCAACGACGCGGTGCTCACCGCCGGCCGGCAGCTGTTGATTGAGGACCCCACCCGGTTCGACGGGGTGAAAGTCATCGGGGTTGATGAGCACTGCTGGCGCCACACCGGCAAGGGGTCGCACTACGTCACTGTGGTCATCGACCTGACCCCGGTCCGCGCCGGGATCGGGCCTGCCCGGCTGCTGGACATGGTCCCGGGTCGGTCCAAGGCCGTGTTCAAGACCTGGCTGGACGCCCAGACCCAGGGCTTCCGAGAAGGCATTGAGGTGGTGGCCATGGACGGGTTCTCCGGGTTTAAGACCGCCACCAGCGAAGAGCTCCCCGAAGCGGTAGCGGTGATGGATCCCTTCCACGTCGTTGCCTTAGCCGGGGACGCCTTGGATCAAGCCCGCCAGCGGGTTCAGCGTGAGACCACCGGGCACCGCGGGCGATCAGGTGATCCCCTCTACGGGGCACGTAGAACGTTGCGCACCGGGGCGGATCTGCTCACCGATCCTCAGGACCGCAAGCTGACCGCGGTATTCGCCGCCGATGAGCACGTGGAAGTTGAGGCGAGCTGGCGGATCTATCAGAAGATCGTCGCCGCCTACCGGTGCCCGTCGAAGCCCATGGGCAAGCAGATACTCACCGAGGTCATCCGCTCCCTGCGTCGCGGGATTCCCGTGAAGCTGGTCGAGTTAAAG
>NZ_JAVKGT010000078.1:0-1138 GCF_031432335.1 Nesterenkonia flava
GACTCTCCTTCAGGACCTACATAACGGCCCTGCCACTAAGTCTGACGCGCGACATAGTCATGAGCTCTTTGAACACCGCAACTCGACTCCTGCCAGTCGCTCTTACAGCCGCGTCGATTTCAATCCTGGCGAGTTGCGCCTCGGACACTGATGCAGCTACCGAAGATCACCTCGGAGAAGCTGTGATCCAACTGGCATGGCTGGCGAACGTACAGAATATGGGCCCTTACGTTGCCGAGGACCAGGGGTACTACAGCGAAGCTGGAGTCGATGTAGAGCTGCTCCCGGGCGGACCATCCACAACTGTTGAACCTCTGGTAGCCAGCGGTCAAGCTGACATCGGGGTTGCCAATCTGGACAGTATCGCCCGCGCTGTCGCCGAAGGAGGCGACTTTACCGTTATCGCCGGCATCATCCAGCGAAACCCGCAGGTACTTCTTTCACTGGCGGACGATCCGCTCTCCGATCTCGCTGACATCGAGGGCCGGGAGGTCTGCGTTCAGACGGCAGGTCGATCAACTTTGGAAGCCATCCTGGAGGCCAACGGCATCGATGTGACCCAGGTGGAGTTCGTCACTTCCGACATCGATCCCGCACCGCTCGTGGCCGGGGAATGCTCAGTCTTCCTCGCCTATGCGAACAACCAGCCTGTCACCCTGGAGCTCAGCGGAGTGAGCACTGAGTCTCTCCATCTGGCTGATTACGGCTATGACCTGATGACCAATGCATTGTTTGTTCGGAGTCCAGATCTCGAGGACGAGGACCGTCAAACCGTCATTAAGGCTGCCGCAGAAGCGACAGCTCAGGGATGGACCTCGGCCCTCGATGACACCGATAGTGCTGCACAACTCATTGTGGAGGGACCTGGGGCAGACCTCAATCTGGACCTCGAACAGCAGGAACTCGCCGCAGAGTCGTTCGTGGAGCTGATTCGCACAGAAGAAACCGCCGCAAACGGACTCCTGACGCTCTCTGATGAAACAATCCAGCGGAATCTAGAGATTCTAGACATGGTCGGAATCGAAGCAGATGCCGATCTTTTCGATACGAGCCTGCTAGGTACAGAGTGATGTCGGTGGACACTGAAGCGCCCTAGGTTCTCTGCCGCTTTCATATGAGGTGGGGCTCCGCTTTCAAG
>NZ_JAVKGT010000007.1:0-92488 GCF_031432335.1 Nesterenkonia flava
GGAATGTCGCTTACAACTACGCAGACCACCGCTTCCAACTCCCGCTACGTGCCACCCTGCGGCAGACTCACTTCGGCATAGACGTCACCGAGCACCCAGGAGAGCACACCCGCGTGGGCGAGGCTCTGAAGCTCGGAGGCGCTGAAGGGTGAAGGAGGGCGGTAGATGCCTGTCATAGCGATCAGCATCCATCGCACTGCCTGCCTCGACAAGAGGCCCCCGGTCGGTTGTGGAGAACGCGGTGCGGCGTCAGCCAGCGGTCGTCGTGACGGGCGTACCCGGATCCGTGCCCAGTGAACTGCGCATCTCCAGGGCTTGGGTGAGGATCTCTACCGCGGCGGCCTGGTCGATGCGGTCCCGCTGCTCCTTGGATCGGACACCGGATGCGCGCATCTTCTCAGCGGCGGAGACGGTGGACAGTCGCTCGTCGACCAGCCGGACCTCGCAGCGCAGTTCGGCATCATGTAGTGCGTCTGCCAGTGCCTGCGCATAGCTGCGTGCCTTCTGGGTTGAGAGGGTCTCTTCACCGGACAGGGACAGTGGCAGTCCTACGTACACCGCCCGAGCCCCACGGTCGCGTACAATACGCGTGAGCATCTTCAGATCGGAGTTGCGGGTATGGTCACGGCGCAGAGTCATGACCGGGGTCGCCAGGAGGGCATCAGGATCGGAGGCGGCCAGCCCTACCCTGGCCTCGCCGACATCTACACCTAGGCGCACCCCGGCGCGAGCACCCCCAACGGGGACGGGTGCATCAGTCATCCTTTCGACCTCAGTCCCGGCTGCGCACGGCAGCGACGACGGCGTCCAGGGCCTCGGAGATCTTGGACGCATCCTGCCCACCGCCCTGGGCGAGATCCGGCTTACCGCCGCCTCCGCCGCCCAGTACACCGCAGGCGGTCTTGACGAGATCACCTGCAGAGATGCCCTGCTGGCGCGCTTCATCGGTGGTACCGATGACCACGACCGGCCGCCCCTTAGACTCTGCCGCGAGGGCCACCACCGCACCGCGCGTGCCAAATCGTCCGCGAAGGTCCATCACCAGCTGACGCAGCTCATTGCCATCGGCGGAACCTGCATGGTGGGCCAGTACGGAGATGCCGTCCGCGTCGACGGCCTGCTCTACCAGCGAGCCGGCCTGTGCTTTCAGCTGCTCCGTTCGCAGCCGCTCGAGTTCACGCTCGGTCTCTTTGAGCTTGGCCAAGGTCGCCGAGATCCGATCGGGCACCTGGTCCGCAGGGACTTTCAGCATCTCAGTGAGCTGATTGACCAGGGTGCGCTCGGCGGCGAAGTGCTTGAAGGCGTCGAAGCCGACGAGAGCCTCCACACGGCGGTTACCGGAACCGACAGAGGCTTCCGACAGGAGCGCCATGGTACCGATCTCAGCGGTTGAGCCTACGTGGGTGCCGCCACACAGCTCCCGTGACCACTCTCCGTTCATCTCCACTACGCGGACTTCGTCGCCGTACTTCTCGCCGAAGAGCATCATGGCGCCGAGCGCCTGGGCCTCGTCCAGTGACATCAGCTTGGTCTCAACGGCGTAGTTGTCACGGATCGCCAGATTCGAGATCTCCTCGAGCTCCTGGCGCGCAGCGGGGGAGAGGGCGTCGTCGTGCGTGAAGTCGAAGCGCAGGTACCCCTCCTTGTTGAACGATCCTGCCTGGACCGCTTCGGGGCCCAGCACATCGTGCAGGGCCGCGTGGAGGATATGAGTGGCCGAGTGGGCCTTCTGTGCGTCCAGCCGGCGCCGCACATCGATCTGCCCCAGTGCCTGCGCTCCGGCCGGTACCTCACCTGAGAGGACGCGTGCCCGGTGCACTGACAGTCCCTTAATGGGGGACTGGACGTCCGTGACTTCGAGCTCGAAACCGTCGCCCGTGATGCGTCCCGTATCGGCCGCCTGACCACCGGCCTCAGCGTAGAAGGGAGTGGCGTCAAGGACGATCTCGACTTCTTCGCCCTCGGCCGCGCGATCGCGCGCCTCACCAGCGACCACGAGGCCACGAATACGGGACTCCGTGGTGTGTTCGGTGTATCCCGTGAAGTGGGTGGGGCGACCGGCGTAGAGCTCCTGGTAAACCTCGGTGTCGGCGTGACCGGACTTCTTGCCCTTGGCGTCGGCGCGGGCGCGCTCACGCTGCTCCGTCATGAGCTCCCGGAACTTCTCCTGGTCGACGGAGACTCCCGCCTCCTCGGCCATCTCCAGGGTCAGATCCAGAGGGAAGCCGTAGGTGTCGTGCAGCGCGAAGGCATCCTCACCCGAGAGGGCGGACCCCGAGGACTTGGCGCGGGTGACGGCGGTCTGGAGACGCTCCGTTCCGGCCGAAATGGTACGGAGGAAGGCTTGCTCCTCCTTCACGGCAACGCGTTGGATGGTCTCGAACTTCTCCGCAACTTCTGGGTAGACGCCCTGCATGGCGTTTTTGGAGACCTCGATCAGTTCACCGAAGACCGGCTTCTCCACGCCGAGTAGACGCATGGCCAGGATGACGCGGCGGATGAGACGGCGAAGGATGAAGCCTCCGCCTTCGTTCGAGGGTCGCACCCCGTCTGAGATGAGCATCAGGGCGCTGCGGACATGATCGGCGATCATGCGCAGCCGCACGTCGGTGGAGTGCTTGGGGTCGGCCGGGTCCTCCGTGGAGGTGTAGGTGACACCTGCCAACTGGGCTGCACGGTCGAGCACGGGACGGACCTGGTCCGTCTCATACATGTTCTCGACGCCCTGCAGAATCATCGCCAGGCGCTCCAGGCCCAAGCCGGTATCGATGTTCTTGTTCTGGAGGGGACCGGCCACCTCAAACTCAGATTTGGAATGCACGGCGGACAGCCGGTATTGCATGAAGACCAGGTTCCAGATCTCCACGTAGCGGGTTTCGTCGGCGGCGGGTCCGCCCTCGGCGCCGTAGGCCGGACCACGGTCGTAGTAAATCTCGGAGCAGGGGCCGCCCGGTCCAGGCTGGCCTGTGTTCCAGTAGTTGTCCTCGGGTCCGAAGCGCTGAATGCGCTCCTCCGGTACGCCCACCTGGTCGCGCCAGATGGCATAGGCCTCATCGTCATCCTCGTAGACGGTCACCCACAGGCGCTCCGGGTCCAGCCCGTAGCCGCGCAAGCCGGTCTCGGGATTTCCCTCCACCGGGGTCGTGAGCAGCTCCCAGGCCATCGGAATGGCCGTCTCCTTGAAGTAATCCCCGAAGGAGAAGTTCCCGCACATCTGGAAGAACGTACCGTGGCGTGCGGTCTTGCCGACCTCTTCAATGTCCGCGGTGCGAATGCACTTCTGCACGGAGACGGCTCGCGAATACGGGGGCGTCTCCAGTCCCAGGAAGTAAGGGATGAACGGCACCATGCCCGCCACGGTGAACAGCAGTGAGGGGTCCGGGGAGACCAAGGACGCTGAGGGCACCTTGGTGTGCCCCTTGGCGGCGAAGTAGTCGTACCAGGTGGCGGTGATGTCCTGGGATTTCATGGAGTGCTTCTGTCCTCCTGCTGGTGGTGGATACGCGCGCTCAATCTTACGGGAAACAAAGAACCCGCCGGGCCCACAGGGCGCCGACGGGTTCTTCGAGGATGCAGCTGAAGAAGATCAGCGTGCGTAGTACTCGACCACGAGCTGCTCTTCGCAGGTCACCGGGACCTCTTCACGCTTGGGCTTACGCACCAGCGTGGCCTGCAGCTTGTCGATCTCCACGTTGAGGTAGCCGGGAACGGCCGGGAGCACGTCCTGGTGAGCGCCGGCGGCGGCCACCTGGAAGGGCTCAAACTTCTCGGAGCGCTCGTGGACGTGGATCATCTGGCCGGGCTTCACGCGGAAGGACGGGCGATCCACGCGCTTGCCGTTGACCAGGATGTGGCGGTGAACCACGAACTGACGAGCCTGAGCGATGGTGCGGGCAAAGCCGGCACGCAGCACCAGGGCGTCCAGGCGGGACTCAAGCAGCTCGATGAGGTTCTCACCGGTCAGGCCCTCCGACATGCGCTTGGCTTCCTCGTAGTAACGAGTCATCTGAGCCTCGCGGATGCCGTACTGGGCGCGAAGACGCTGCTTCTCGCGCAGACGCACTGCGTAGTCGGAATCGGTCTTACGACGGGTACGGCCGTGCTGACCGGGGCCGTAGGGACGGCGGTCCAGGTATTTCTGGGCCTTGGGGGTCAGCGCAACACCAAGGGCGCGGCTGGCCTTCACGGTGCGACGACCGCGCAGGGGGGTGGTGGGCATGGGTGTGCCTTTCTTGTCGGTCGGCAATTGTTGATCAGCCGTTCACGGCACAAAGACGATGAACAGCATCCTGGCCTCCGGTGACAACCATCGGTGGAGAGCCCGAGCTGCCGATTGCTCGGTGACTACGACGCCGGAACGAGGTCCGCGCCTGCCAGACAGCAGTCCAGTCTACGGGACGAAGGGCACCGGGGACAAAAGCGTGCGAAAAGTAAAAAGGCAGTCCGGCGCAATCAGCCGCGCAGGGCCTTACGGTCAGGGCGCACCCGGTAGGGATCTACGCCCTTGGGAATCGGGGGACGGCTGATGGGAAGTGCGGAGAGACGACGTTCAACCTCGTGCACCTCGTGCTTATTGAGCTTCTTGTCCAGCTTCTTGATGTGCTTGGTGAGCTTGGGCAGCGGAACCTGTCCCTCGCCGCGACCGGTTTCCACAATATGCACCGGAACCCCGGAGTCCCGAAGAATGGGACTGAAGCGCTTGCGGGTCTTCTGCACCAGCTTGGAGTTGGCGGAAACACCCTCGGTGACGAGTACAAGGCCCGGTTTGCCCACCACGCGGAAGATGGCGTTCTGGGTCTTGGGATCCATGGCCACCGGCTCCTCGGTGACGACCCAACCGCGGCGCAGCGTACCCAGCGCTGCGGCAGCGGCGCCGGGCCGGCCTTCAATCCGTGCGAATGCCGCTTTCTCAGCACGACGATTCATGATGATCATCGCGGCAAGCAGGGAGAAGGGAAGCGCGATGAACAGCGCGATAATCCAGTTCAGCCACAGGGTGACGAGCACAAAAATAACGGTGAAGGTCACCAGGGCGGCCAGCGCCATCCACCACCCGATATTGGGGTCGTGCTGGCGGGTCATGTTGAAGACCTGCTTGATGCGCGAGAACAGACCGTCGCCGCCCTTGGCCTTACGGCGGGCTTTGCGTTCCTTCTTGTCGATCTTTTGCTGCGCGCGCAGCTTCTTCAGCTCGGCTTTCGCCTGCTCTTTGGACGTAACCTGGGGGGTGGAGGACTTCGCTGCCATAGTGGCCCCATCCTACCCGAGCGCCCTGTGGTGCGCCCCGCTTCCTCGTCTGCAACCCTCACGCCACAGGCGTGAAGGCGAGTGCGAGCTCGCCGAGAGCTGGCGCGGCAGGCACCCACCAGCGGGACTAACGCTTCAGGCGTGAAGGCGAGTGCGAGCTCGCCGAGAGCTGGTGCGGCAGGCGCGCACCAGCGGGACTAACTCAGAAGCCGGCAGCGACGAGCGTAGCCGCCTCCTGCTTGGTCTGGCCCGAAGGCTCGATGTGCGCCAGCTCGGGAGGGATCGTCCGTCCCTTCTTCTGCATGGCTTTGGCCCACAGGGAACCGGCTCGGTACGAGGACCGCACCAGGGGGCCGGACATGACCCCGAGGAACCCGATCTCCTCTGCCTCCTGGGAGATCTCCATGAACTCCTGGGGCTTGACCCAACGATCAACAGGGAGGTGCCGCGGGGTAGGCCGGAGGTACTGGGTGATAGTGATCAGGTCACACCCGGCGTCGTGCAGATCCTGCAGGGCTTCGGAGATCTCCTCCCGCGTCTCGCCCATGCCCAGGATGAGGTTGGACTTGGTGATCATGCCATGGCGCCGGCCCTGGGTCAGCACGTCGAGGGAACGTTCGTAGCGGAACGCGGGCCGGATCCGGCGGAAGATGCGCGGTACCGTCTCCACGTTGTGGGCGAAGACCTCTGGCTGTGCCTCGCAGATGCCGGCGATGTTCTCTTCCTTGCCGGAAAAGTCCGGGATGAGGATCTCCACACCGGTGCCTGGGTTGAGTTCGTGGATCTTGCGAATCGTCTCCGCATAGAGCCACACACCTTCGTCAGGCAGATCATCGCGGGCCACACCGGTGACCGTGGCGTAGCGCAGGTTCATCTCCTTGACGGACTGGGCAACCTGAAGCGGCTCTGCCTCGTCCAGGGCCGCGGGTCGCCCGGTGTCGATCTCGCAGAAGTCGCAGCGGCGGGTACAGGCTGAACCGCCGATGAGGAACGTGGCCTCGCGGTCCTCCCAGCATTCGAAAATGTTGGGACAGCCTGCCTCCTCACAGACGGTATGCAGACCCTTGGAGCCGACTCGCTTCTTCATCTCAGCGAACTCCGGGCCCATCTTGACCTTGGTGCGCATCCACTCCGGCTTGCGCTCCACGGGCACCTGGGAGTTGCGGGCCTCGACCCGCAGCATGCGCCGTCCTTCGGGGGCTACGTTGGTGCTTTGGGCACTGGTGACTCCACAGCCGCTCACGCGGGCACCTCTTTCTTCTGCGTCGAAACTGAGCAATCGGTGACGAGTGTGGTGGTGTCACCGTGGGCCTCAGCAGGGTCTTTGAGGATCAACGGCGGAAGTGCTGTCCGCAATTCCTGCTCGATGCGAGGAGCAACCTCAGCGGGCGTCACCGTGCGGCCGATCTCACGGGTGATGCTGGTGGTGTCGGCATCGGTGATACCGCAGGGAATGATGTTTTCGAACGGCGTCTGCTCGTTCGAGCAGTTCAGGGCGAAACCGTGAGTAGTCACGGCGCGATGAACCCGGATGCCGATGGCGGCGATCTTGCGATCGGGACGACCTGCGGCGGGATCCCCGAGGATCCACACGCCGGTGCGGCCCTCAACTCGGGTGGACTCGATGCCGTAGTCCTCCTTGAGCACCTTCATGATGACGTCCTCAAGCGTGCACACGTATTTCTTGACTAGAGTGCGGTGCTCAAGGTGCAGGATGGGGTAGCCCACCAGCTGTCCACGACCGTGCCAGGTGATCTTGCCGCCACGGTCAACGTCCACCACCGGTGTGCCGTCCTGCGGGCGCTCGTGGGGTTCGGTGCGTTTTCCTGCGGTGTAGACGTCGGCATGCTCCAGGAGAAGGACAGTGGAGCGGGAAGGGTCTTCCATCACGTCATCGTGAAGCCGCTGCTGCAACTGGAAGGCCTCGGTGTAGTCCACCAGCTCCGGATCGAAGCCGAGAGTGCGGAATTCCAAAGTCATGCCCCCAGCCTAGTCCCTGTTGGTTGTGGATAACGTCTGCAGGATTCGAGGTTCCGCGGCATTCTGGGACTATGAACGGGTATGAGAATCACCACATTCCGGCGCCACCGGTCGTCGAGGGCTACTCTGTGGAGCGCCTTCTCGGAGTAGGTGGTCGCTGTGCTGTCTGGCTGGTGCGGCGCTCTGGTGGGGATGGCGGTGGCGCCGGGCTGCAGCGACAGGCCTCAGATCTGGCGCTGAAGGTGCCCCTCGCGGCGCCGCGCAGTCCGGTCTCGGTGCATTCGGTAGAGGAGGAGCTGGAGGCGATGCGTTCGCTGCACCACCCGCATCTTGTGCGCGCATGGGCGTGTGTAGAGACCTCGCAGGGGAGGGGTCTTCTGCTGGATGCATACCCGGCGGGTTCACTCGCGCGGATTCTGCAGCACAACGGCCCGCTGTCGATAGGCGAGGCCATTACTGTGCTGGTGCCGGTTGCTGCGGCGCTGGAACACCTCCACGCGCAGGGCGCAGCCCATGGCGACGTGAGTGCCGCGAATATTCTTTTCTCCCCCGAGGGGCGCCCTGCCCTTGGCGATCTGGGAGACGCGCATCTGCTGGGTATGGCAGCTCGCACAGCTGACCCCTCAGACGACGTGCGAGGTCTCGGAGCGGTGCTCTGGGAGACCCTGACTGGCGAGGTGCCGGAGGGAGAAGCCACACGTGCTCCGCTCCTCGCGCAGCGTCCGGACCTGCCGGAAGCGGCAGCCACACTGGTGGAGGACGCCCTGGCGGAGTCTGACCAGGTGCGCCCCAGCGCCGCGGAGTTCGCTGCGGATCTCTATCGCTGCGCCCCGGCCTCGGCACTGGGAATGGAACAGTACTCAGATGGCACGGTTTTGGCAGAGGTGCCGACGCGGCTGCCCGCCGAGCGCCGCAGCGGAGGTAGAGCCTGGAGCAGGACCGCACTGACGATCACGGCCTCAGGGCTGGTGCTGGCCGCCGGGCTCCTGATGGCGGGCGTGAGTGTCTCACGGGACGACGAGGATCCCGTTCCTCCTGCCACTGAGGTGGCAGAGGTCATGGTCCGCAGCGCTGACGGGGCGGTGTCGGCAGAGAGGGTCCTGCAGCGGGTGGCTGCCAAGCGCACGGCAGCGCTGCAGGCTTCTGACGCTGAGAGGATTTCGGACTACGCCGTGGTCGGCTCTCCTGTCTACGAGGCGGATCGGGACCTGATGGGTGAGATGGCCGCTGCGGGCCTACGTTACGACGGCGCTCCTGTGAGGATGCATCCGCTGGAGGCGGAAACTCTCAGAGGGGAGCGGCAGCAGATCGCCGCCGTCGTGACAGCGGACAGCCTGGTGACGGGCACGCAAGAAAGCCAGGAGGTCCGCCTCACGCTGGTGCGCGAAGGGACCTCCTGGCTTCTCTATTCTGTCGACGTCCGGTGAGATCGGAACTCGGCGGTTACAGACCCAGCTGAGCCTCGAAGTTACCGTCCTCCAGCCGCGCCTTCAGCGTCTGCAGGAAACGTCCGGCGTCGGCGCCGTCGACCAAGCGGTGATCGTAGGTGAGCGACAGGTACATCATGTGGCGGATACCGATGGTGTCATTGCCGTCGGCATCGGTCACGACCATCGGGCGTTTGACGATGGCACCCGGGCCGAGGATGGCCACCTGCGGCTGGTTGATGATCGGCGTGTCGAACAGAGCACCGAACGATCCCAGGTTCGTGATGGTGAACGTTCCTCCGGAAAGTTCCTCAGGACCGATCTTGTTGCTGCGAGTCCGCTCAGCCACATCCGAGATCTTCTTGGCCATTCCGGCCAGGCTCAGATCTCCGGCGTCGGCGATGACGGGAACCATCAGGCCCTTCTCGGTGTCCACGGCGAAGGACAGGTGCTCGGCGTCGTGGTAGGTGACCTGCTGATTCTTCTCGTCGTACTGCGCGTTGAGCACCGGATGCTGCTTCAGGGCCTCGGTGGTGGCCACGGCGATGAAGGACAGGTAGGTCAGGTTGACTCCATTGTCCTTCTTGAACTGGTCCTTGGCCTTGTTGCGGAGGTTCACAATGCGGGTCATGTCCACCTCGTGCACCTGAGTGAGCTGTGCGGAGGTGTCCAAGGACTCGATCATACGCTGGGCAATGACCTGGCGAATGCGCGGGGCCTTCTCCGTGGTGCCGCGTTTGGTGGTGTCGACCTCCACCTGCGGTGCCGGCTTCGCAGAAGATGCAGCGGGGGCCTCCTGAGCAGAGCCCTTCTTGGCTTCGACGGCGTCGAGTACGTCCTGCTTACGGATGCGACCGCCGACACCGGTGCCCTTGACTTCGGCGAGGTCGATGCCTTCCTTCTTAGCCAGACGGCGCACCAGCGGCGTGACATAGCCCTCCGCGGAGGAGTCGGCGTTGGCGTCGGAGCTGGAGGCCGCCGGCGACTCGCTCTTCTTCTCCACACGCTCCTGCGGGGCGGGCTCGGAGGCCGGCTCGTCCTGGGCCGGAGCCGCAGCCTCGGGCTCGTCCTTAGTGGGCTCTTCGGCAGGAGCCTCTTCGGCCTCCTCCGTCGGCTCCGCAGACTTGGCGGCCGGAGCGCCCGATCCGATGAGTGCCAGCACTGCGCCGACCTCGACGGTCTCGTCCTCACCAACCTTAAGCTCCTGGACCGTACCGGCCACGGGAGAGGGGACCTCGGTGTCGACCTTGTCGGTGGAGACCTCCAAGAGGGGCTGGTCGACCTCGACCTCGTCGCCGACTTCCACGAGCCATCGGGTCACAGTACCCTCGGTGACGGACTCACCCAGTGCCGGGAGCTTGACCTCCTCGGCGTCGCCTGCCGAACCGCCTTCGGTGTCCTCAGCGGGGCTGACCTCCTCAGGGGTCGCCTCGGCCCCGCCGGACTCACCGGCGGCAGGGGTGGGAGCCTCCTCTTCTGCGGCCTCCTGAGTTTCCTCAGGCGTCTCAGCCTCGGTGGCGGCCTCTTCCTGGGCCTCGGCATCGGACGATCCCGAGGCCTCGGAGGAGGATGCGCCGGATCCGTCGCCGATCTTGACCAGCGGGGCGCCGACCTCGACGGTCTCGTCCTCGCCGACGAGCAGCTCTTCAATGGTGCCCGCCACGGGGGAGGGTACTTCGGTGTCGACCTTATCGGTGGAAACCTCCACGATGGGCTGGTCGACCTCGACCTCCTCTCCGACCTCGACGAGCCAGCGGGTGACAGTGCCTTCGGTGACGGATTCACCGAGTGCGGGAAGGTTGACAGTCTCAGACATGATGTCCGACTCCTACTCGTAATCTTTCAGCGGGCTCAGCCGTGTATCAGCCGTGGAGGGGGTGGCCGAAGAGGGCCATCGCGGCCTCTCCGAGGGCTTCGTTCTGGGTGGGGTGGGCGTGGACCAGGCTGGCCACGTCCTCGGGGTAGGCCTCCCAGTTGACGATCAGCTGGGCCTCACCGATCTGCTCGCCGATGCGGGTGCCGATGCCGTGGACGCCCACGATGGGACCGCCCTTGACGCCGACCATCTTGATGATGCCGCCGGTGCCGAGGATGGAGGACTTGCCGTTGCCGGCCAGGTTGTACTTGGTCACCTCGATGTTGTCCTTGCCGAACTTCTCCTCGGCCTTGGGCTGGGTGTAGCCCACGGACATGATCTCAGGCTCGCAGAAGGTCACCTTGGGAATGTTGATGTCCTCGACGATCATCGGGTTGTTGCCTGCGATCTCTTCGGCGACGAAGATGCCCTGCTGGTAACCGCGGTGGGCGAGCTGCAGTCCGGGGACGATGTCGCCGATGGCATAGATGTTGCCGACCCCGGTGTGCAGCCGCTCATCGGTGATCACGAAGCCGCGATCCAGTGTTACGCCCTGCTCCTCGAAGCCGAAGCCCTCGGTCACGGGTCCACGGCCGACAGCCACGAGGCAAATGTCTGCTTCAAATGTCTTGCCATCCTCCAGGGTGACCTTGACGCCGTCGGCGGTCTCCTCTACATCCTTGAAGAAGGTTCCGGTGTTGAACGTGATGCCGCGGGACTTGAAGGTCTTCTCCAGCTGCTTGACGATGTCCGGGTCCTCGTTGGGAACGAGGCTCGGTGCGCCCTCGATGATAGTGACGTCGGTGCCGTATGAGGTCCACGCGGAGGCGAACTCACAGCCGATGACGCCACCGCCCAGCACGATGGCGGACTTGGGGGCGTAGTCCAGTTCCAGGGCCTCGGTAGAGGTGATGATCTTGTCAGAGATCGACAGGCCCATGGTGCGGGAGGTGGAACCGGTGGCAAGCACGATGTTCTTGCCCTTGTAGCGGGTACCCTCGACCTCGATCTCGTTCTCCGAGACGAGCTTGCCCTCACCTTCGATGACCTGGACCTTGCGCATCTTCAGCAGGCCGGAGAGGCCCTTGTACTTACCGGCGACGATCCCGTCCTTGTACTCACGGACCTTGGCCACGTCGACGCCCTTGAAGTCGACGTTAACGCCGTACTTCTCAGATTCGCGGGCCTCGTCAGCCAGTTCTGCCGCGTGGAGGTACGCCTTGGTCGGAATGCAGCCGGTGTGCAGGCAGGTGCCGCCGAGCTTGGACTTTTCGATCAGTCCCACGGTGAAGCCGTGCTGCACTGAGCGGAGTGCGGCGGCGTATCCTGCGCTGCCTCCGCCGAGGACAAGGACGTCGAATTCTTCGGCCACGATCAATAGCTCCTTGGGTGGTACGTGTGAAGTCGTTTCTGCTGGTCAGCCTATCAGCGCTTCAGGGGCGTAACTATGCCCGACGCAGCCCCTCCAGGTAGGTGATGAGAGTGCGAACGCTCACACCGGTTCCGCCCTTGGGGGTATAGCCGTAGGGGGCTTTCTCGTTGAATGCCGGACCGGCAATGTCCATGTGGGCCCAGGGGATGCGCTTGGACTCTGGATCCAGGGCCTTGGGGTCGGCATCGGGGCGCTCACCGACGAACTCGCGCAGGAATGCTGCAGCATTGAGCATGCCGCCGAAGCGGTCACCCAGGTTGGTCAGGTCCGCGACCTCGGAGTCAAAGCTGCTGCGGGCCTCCTCGGGGATTGGCATGCCCCAGTGGGACTCTCCGGCGTCCTCGGACGCCTCGACGAGGTCTTCCCGGAGGTCCTCCTGACCCATGACGCCCACGGTTCGGGTGCCCAGAGCGATCATCTGCGCCCCGGTGAGGGTGGCCACGTCGATGATGGCGTCGGGGTGCTCCTCGCTGGCGGCCACGATGCCGTCGGCGAGGACCAGGCGGCCTTCAGCGTCGGTGTTGAGGACCTCAACGGTCTTGCCACCGTAGATGGTGATGACGTCCTCCGGTCGCTGAGCGGTGGAGGAGGGCATGTTCTCGGCCAGGCAGAGCCAGCCGGTGACCTTAATAGGGAGGTTCAGCTCTGCCGCTGCCTTGACGACGGCGGCGACTGTGGCCGCTCCAGCCATATCGAGCTTCATCGTGGTCATAGCGGATGCTGGCTTCAGTGACAGTCCGCCGGAGTCGAAGGTGATGCCCTTGCCCACCAGAGCCACGTGCGCGATGGGCTTGGCGGGGGAGTGCTCGACGCGGACCAGGCGCGGGCCGCGGGAGGACCCGCCCCCGACACCTAGAAGGCCGCCGAAGCCTTCCTTCTTCAGCTGATCTTCGTCCCAGACCTTGACCTTGACCTTTGCGGCCTTGGCCTGATCCTTGACGATGTCGGCGAAGGACTCGGGGTACAGGTGGCTGGGAGGAGTGTTGACCAGGTCTCGGGTGGCGCGCACCGCCGAGGCGATGACCGAGGCTCGCTCAACCGCCGGTTTGGTGTGCTTCTCCTTCAGCTCGGTGAGCACAGCGATCTCGCGGACCGGAGTCTTAGCGCGTGCCTCTTCGCTGCCTTTGAAGTGTGGGAAGCTGTAGGCCCCCAGTGCGGCGCCCTCGGCAATGGCGGACACCTGCTCAAGCGTGGCAGCCGGCAGGGCCAGCGCGACGGAGGAGGCTGCGGAGAGCTGGCGTACCGCGGAGCCGGCCGCACGGCGCAGAGCCTCCCAGGAGACGCCGCCGTCGGGCTCCCCGGTCAGAGGGCCAACGCCGATGAGCACCAGCGTCTCGGACTTGAAGCCGTCGACACCGGGCAGACGCAGCAGCTGATCAGCGGCTCCCGAGGCACCCAGCGCCTTCAGGGAGTCGGCCACACCCCTGGCAGCCTTGTCGGCCAGCGGGTTCGGCAGCAGGATAGGGCCCTCAGGGCCCTTGGCGACGCCGAGCACGAGCGCATCGGCATTGACCTTCTCGACGGCGGAGGAGACAGCGGACACTGTGGGCTTAAAGTCGTTGATCACGGAATTGATCCTATCCATAAGGTCCCGCCCCGTGTCAGTAGGTGGAGGACGGGAATGTCAGGACACAGGCCGCTGTTGTGCTCTGGCATGAATGACCCCTTCGATCTGCTTCGTGTTCACGCGGACCCGGAGTCCGCAGACGAGCCCGGCCAGAGCACTGATCTGGTGCTGCACCAGCCTCATGCTGAGGCGGAGCGGGACATGACCATGCTGGTCTCATGGTCCGGGCATACCGATGCCGGCACGCTGAGCGAGCAGCTGGCCGACGCTCTGCTGGGCACGCTTCCGCACCGGCAGATTGCCAGCTTCGACGTCGATGAGCTCTTCGACTACCGGTCGCGGCGCCCTCGCGTCACCTTCTCCGATAATCGGTTCTCGGATCTGCAGGGCCCCAGGCTCGACCTCTACGAAGTGCGTGATGCCATGGATCGCCCTTTTCTTCTGCTCACCGGTGACGAGCCGGACTTCCAGTGGGAGCGGGTCTCGGGCACGATCCTAGAGCTCGTGGAGCGTCTGGATGTGAAGCTGGTCGTGCTCGTAGACGCCTTGGGCCTGCCGACTCCGCATACGCGGCCGCTGGGTGTCACGGCGCACGGTAACCGGCAGGACCTCACCGAGGGCATCTCCACCTGGTCGCCAGCCGCCCAGATCGAGGCGGGGCTCGCGCAGATGCTGGAGCTCCGTCTGGATGAGGCTGGCCGGGACGTTGTCGGCTACACCTTGCATGTTCCGCACTATCTGGCCGGCGGCAAGTACCCCCAGGTTGCGGTGGCTGCCTTGGAGTACACCGGCGCTGCGATGGAGCTGATGCTGCCCACCGACGAGCTGCGCGAGGCTGCGCGGATGGTCGATATGGACATCTCCCGACAGGTGAGTCAGAGCCCAGAGATCAGCGGCCTCATCCAGCGACTCGAAAGCAACTACGACGAGTACGCCAAGCCTGCCTCGCGGTCTCTGCTGGTTAACCAGGACGAGGAGATCCCCGACGCCGAGGAGCTGGGCGCAGCCGTCGAGGCGTTTTTGAGGTCTCAGGACGAGGAGGCTCAGCTCAGCCCAGAGACGCCGGACCGGACCTCCCCGGAGAACTTTCCGCAGGATTTCTTCACTGCGGAGGACTTCGGCACCGAGGCGGACGACGAAGGCCGGGAGGACGACGACTTTTCCCCAGACGAGAGGACACGGTAGCGACGCGCTGCCTTCCTGACTGGCGACCTCAAGAGCCTCAGTTGAGGCGGTGGTCTCCTCGATGCTGGGGGCATGACCTCAGATGCTGCCCCCGGGCGTCCCCAACCATCACGTGAACCGGCACCCCCGAGCGTCCGCGCCGAGCACCCTGGTGATGTGCTGATCCTGGTGCGTACTGCCTTTGGAACGCTGCCGGCGGACTCCGTGGTGGCGATCGGCATAGTCGACGGCACAACGAGCGGCCACCTGCGGGCGGACCTGCCGTGCTTGTCCGAGGTGCAGGAGGGGCCGGCAGACAGTGTGACCGCGACGGCCCACGCTGAGCGGGTCGCCGAATGGTTCGCCGGATCGGGCGCGGACCCTCGTCCCGAAGCGATCATGCTGGCTGTCTTCAGCCAGGACGCCGCCGCGGCGGCCTACGCCGCCTTGCTGATAGGTGCGTTCGAGGAGTACCACGGAGTCCCTGTGGTCTCAGCGTGGTGGGCAGAGGCTACTGCCGTCAGACGCATCCTCCTAGAACCGTTCCAGGTCGATGAGCGAGAGGACGCTTGGAACGGAGACTGGACACTGCGTGTGGGCCCCTCCTGGGCGATCGAGAAGGCCCTGCGGGAAAGCCCCTTCGCAGCTCAGGACTCGACCGAGGCATGCTGCGGCGGTGCCGGTCTGGTGGATGAGGCCCTCGAGGAGCTGGTCACTGCTGAACACCTCGGGCCCAGTGAAGCAGAGCTGGAGGCGAGCCGGTACGATCTTCCTCCCCTGCCCCACTTCTCGGAGCAGGGCATGGACCGGGAGGTGCTGGCCCAGCTGCACCGGGCAGCGGCTCTCTGGGAGGCGGCACTGGCGGAGTCGGCTCGTGCTCACTCGGCGCGATGGATGCTGCAGCCAGATCGGCTGGCGCGGCTTCTGCAGAGTCTTCGGTGGCTGCGCCTGCGGGATGCCATCGTGCCCCTTGCAGCTTTGGGCTTCGAGACTGTCCAGTTGGGCTATCTTCATCTGAACAGGCACACCGAGGAGCATCTGCGGGCCTTCGCTCAGTGCAATGAGGCAAGCATGGGTCTCACAGAGCACGCGCCAAACTGGCAGCGGATCGAAGCCCTTCATCGGATCCTGGGAGCGATGGCGCCCTATGCCCAGGGAGAGGAGCAGGCCGCGGTCACCACGATGCTCGCCTGGATAGCTTGGGCCAAGGGACAAGGCAGCCGGGCCGCCCGCATGATCGAGGAATGCTGCCAGGCGCATCCCCGCTATGAGCTGGCACAGTTGATGCGGCAGTACTTCAGTATCGGCCCCTCACGCTGGGCCAGGGTCAAAAGACACAGCTACAGCTGGTGGGCTGCGCGGTTCAGAGGACAGGCAGAAAAGCACGCGCCACCGCCGCTACCATGACGCACCGAAAAAGTTCCTGCGTTTCGGGAATGGCGCCCGGCCCAGTAGTGTTAGCACACGCACAGACCCTGCAGCCCGGCGAGAAGTCCATCTTTGAACCGGGGCTTGACAGGGTCATAGGTGTGTTGGCCACAGGTCAGTCGCCGTACCCCAAGTGTCAAGTCGGAAGGTCACCGTGCCCACTACTGCGTCGAAGTCGAAAACAGAGACCGAGGCCGCCGAGGCGGATAACAAGCCCGCGGCTAAGAAGACCGCCCGGTCGTCCTCGCGCACCACTGCTAAGTCCACGGCCAAGAAGACCACCAAGACTGCGCCCAAGAAGACCGGAGGCCGGAAGAAGGCCGCTGACCCGGTGGACGAGATCCTGGCTGAGGCTGATGCCGAAGAGGATCAGCTGCCCACTGATGCTCTGGCCAGCGCTGTCGCCAAGGCAGAGAACGCCGGCGAGGACGCTGAGGACCTCATCGCGGTGGAAGCCGCGAAGGAGGAATCCGAGGAGGAATCCAGCTCAGGTCGCGGTTTCGTCATCTCCAATGCTGATGATGATGACGCACCCGCCGTTCAGGTGGTCTCCGCCGGCGCCACCGCTGATCCCGTCAAGGACTACCTCAAGCAGATCGGCAAGGTCGCGCTTCTCAACGCCGAGCAGGAGGTCGACCTCGCTCTGCGCATCGAGGCGGGTCTGTTCGCCGAGCACAAGATCGCCAACGAGGACATCAAGGACAAGCGCCTCCGCCGCGATCTTGAGCTCATCGTCGCCGACGGCAAGCGCGCCAAGAACCACCTCCTCGAAGCGAACCTTCGTCTGGTGGTTTCCCTGGCCAAGCGTTACACCGGCCGCGGCATGCTCTTCCTGGACCTGATCCAGGAGGGCAACCTGGGTCTGATCCGTGCAGTCGAGAAGTTCGACTACACCAAGGGCTTTAAGTTCTCCACCTACGCGACGTGGTGGATCCGCCAGGCGATCACCCGTGCCATGGCTGACCAGGCTCGCACTATTCGCATCCCGGTGCACATGGTGGAGGTCATCAATAAGCTGGCCCGTGTCCAGCGTCAGATGCTGCAGGACCTGGGGCGCGAACCCACTCCCGAGGAGCTGGCCCAGGAGCTGGACATGACTCCCGAGAAGGTCGTGGAGGTCCAGAAGTACGGACGGGAGCCCATCTCCCTGCATACTCCGCTGGGTGAAGACGGTGACAGCGAGTTCGGCGACCTCATTGAGGACTCCGAAGCCGTGGTTCCCTCCGACGCGGTCAGCTTCACGCTGCTCCAGGAGCAGCTGCACTCCGTGCTCGACACCCTGGCCGAGCGCGAGGCCGGCGTCGTCGCCATGCGCTTCGGTCTCACCGATGGCCAGCCCAAGACCCTGGACGAGATCGGCAAGGTCTACGGTGTCACCCGTGAGCGTATAAGGCAGATCGAGTCCAAGACCATGTCGAAGCTGCGGCACCCCTCCCGCAGTCAGGTCCTGCGCGACTACCTCGACTAGTCACTTCCGCCGGCGGGCGCGTCTCCCGCCGTGTTCTCGATGGCTCGCCTCAGCCCTCGTTCGTGACGGCGG
The DNA here is from genome assembly GCF_031432335.1 of Nesterenkonia flava. Taxonomy (NCBI): domain Bacteria; kingdom Bacillati; phylum Actinomycetota; class Actinomycetes; order Micrococcales; family Micrococcaceae; genus Nesterenkonia; species Nesterenkonia flava. Next base: position 17,641 of record NZ_JAVKGT010000007.1, read on the forward strand.
GAAAGCGTCTCCCCAGAAAGTCGTCCAGCACAGAAGAAGGCCCCCGGAGATCCGGGGGCCTTCTTCTGTCAGCGGCGCCTGCCGCACTGTCAGCGAATGCGATCAGACTCGTCGATCCAGCGTGCCGCCTGCGGACGCAGCTTGGCCTCCACCTCGCGGGCGTGGTGGTTGCAGAACAGCAGCGCACCGCCGGAGGCGAGTTCGGCGCGGACGTAGGCCTGGGCACCGCAGCGGTCGCAGCGGTCCAGGGCAGTCAGGGTAGGGGTCTGTGCTTCGAGGGTCCCAGGGATGCCGGTCATGCTCTTCGCCTCCTCAATTGCGTTGATGTGCACCCCATACAACCACGGGACCCCTGAAAGAATTCTGGAAATTCCGCACCCGGGCGCGTCTTTCGCTCACCGCGTACCGCCTCCGGCGGTTCAGCAGGCCGCAGTGGGCCGCTGCGTCTAGTCTGGGAGGTGACTGTGGTTTCATCATGCGCGCCGTCAGCGTGCAGGACATGGAGGTTGAGTGGCTCAGCGCGATGAGTACAACGCCCGGCACCTCTCGGTGCTGGAGGGACTCGAGGCCGTCCGGAAGCGTCCGGGCATGTACATCGGTTCCACCGACTCCCGTGGTCTGATGCACTGTCTGTGGGAAATCATCGATAACTCCGTGGATGAGGCTCTGGCCGGCTACGCCTCTCGCATTGACATCACCCTGCACCCTGACGATTCGGTAGAGGTCGCCGACGACGGCCGTGGCATCCCCGTGGACATCGAGCCCAGGACTGGGCTCTCCGGCCTGGAAGTCGTGTTCACCAAGCTGCACGCCGGCGGCAAGTTCGGCGGGGGATCCTACAACGCGGTGGGCGGTCTGCACGGTGTGGGCGCCTCTGTGGTCAACGCGCTGTCCGCCCGGCTGGATGCTCAGGTGACCCGCGGGGGGAAGGTCCACCAGTTGTCCTTCCGCCGCGGAGAGCCGGGGACATTCAGCGGCAAGGGCCCCGACACTGACTTCACTGCCGCCGAGGCCGGGTCGCCCCTGCAGGTTGTGGGGAAGGCCAAGCGGGGAGTCACCGGCACCCGCATCCGCTACTGGGCCGACCGCCACATCTTCACTCCGGAGGCACGATTCGACGACACCGAGCTTGCCAACCGCGCCCGGCAGACAGCCTTCCTGGTGCCCGGTCTGCGCATCACCATCCGTGATGAGCGCGGATCTGAGCCGGCTGAAGAGGTCTTCCAGTACGACGGCGGTATCAGCGAATTCGTCGAGCATCTTTCACCGGATACCGCAGTGACTGACATCTGGCGCATCCAGGGCCACGGCAGCTTCACCGAGCGCATCCCCGTCATCGGCGAGGACGGCCGCAGCCAGATGGAAGACGTTCAGCGCGACTGTGAGGTTGACATCGCGCTGCGATGGGGGATCGGCTACGACACGACGGTCCGCAGCTTCGTCAACATCATCGCCACCCCTAAGGGAGGCACACACCTGGCAGGCTTCGAACAGGCCCTGCTGAAGACGTTCCGCAACGTCGTCGAAGCCCACGCCCGACGCCTGAAGGCGGGAAATGACAAGCTCGAGAAGGACGATGTGCTGGCCGGGCTCACTGCCGTGGTCACCGTGCGCATCGCTGAACCGCAGTTCGAGGGCCAGACCAAGGAGATTCTCGGTACCCCGGCTGCCCGGCAGATTGTCTCCAAGGTGGTTGCTAAGGAGCTCGAAGCCCGCCTGACCTCGTCCAAGCGCGCTGAGAAGCAGGAAGCCACAGCTCTGCTGGAGAAGGTTGTGGCTGAAATGAAGTCGCGGATTTCTGCGCGCATGCATAAGGAGACCCAGCGCCGGAAGAGCGCTCTGGAGAACTCCACGATGCCAGCGAAACTGGTGGAGTGCCGGGCCAAGGAGGTCGAGTCCTCCGAGCTGTTCATTGTGGAGGGCGACTCCGCGCTGGGTACCGCCAAACTCGCACGATCTTCGGATTACCAGGCGCTGTTGCCTATCCGTGGAAAGATCCTCAACGTTCAGAAGGCCTCGGTCTCGGACATGCTCTCGAATACCGAATGCGCGGCGTTGATTCAGGTCATCGGCGCCGGCACCGGGCGGAGTTTTGATCTGGAGGCAGCCCGTTACGGGAAGGTTGTGCTGATGACCGACGCTGACGTTGATGGTGCACATATCCGGACCCTGCTGCTGACTCTGTTCTTCCGGTATATGCGTCCAATGATCGAAGCTGGCCGTGTCTTCGCTGCCGTCCCGCCTTTGCATCGAGTTGAAGTCATCCACCCGGGACGTAAAGCCAATGAAGTGCGCTACACCTATTCCGAAGCCGAGCTGAATAAACTGCTGCGCTCCCTGGAAGCCGAAGGGTTGAAGTACATGGAACCCATCCAGCGCTATAAGGGTCTGGGCGAGATGGACGCTGACCAGCTCTCGGAGACCACCATGGATCCCCAGCATCGGTCATTGCGCCGGATTCGTGTGGAAGATGCTGAGGCGGCGGAGCGAGTTTTTGACCTGCTGATGGGCTCGGTGGTGGCCCCGCGCAAGGACTTCATCATCGAAGGAGCCCGGGCATTGGACCGGGACATGATCGATGCCTGAGGGCGAGGTCGGCATCGTCTCACTGCGCAATTTCTACCGTTTGTAGAAATATTTTCGCAGATAGGCGAGCCAGCCGTCGTCGGACGCGTTATCCCCGCTACACTGGACCGGTGACCGAACTGACCACGCACTCTCGTGTGCCCGCTGACCGTGATGCCCGTCCGCGTCTGGGATGGCGGCGTAAAGCGGCAGCCTATTGGTCCTTGACCAAGCCGCGTGTCATCGAACTGTTGCTGGTCACCACGTTCCCCACCATGGTCTTCGCCGAGCGCGGCTTTCCCAACTTCTGGCTGACCATCGCCACTCTGATCGGCGGCGCCATGGCTGCCGGATCCGCAGGTGCTTTCAACTGCTATATCGATCGCGATATGGACAAGTTGATGAACCGAACCAAGAAGAGGCCGCTGGTCACCGGCGAACTCACCCCGCGGGAGGCCCTAGTTTTCGCCTCCCTGCTGGGTGTGGCGGCATTGGTGGTGCTCTGGTTCGGTGCGAACCCGTTGGCAGCTGCGCTGGGCGCGGCGGCGATGTTCTTCTACGTCGTCGTCTACACCCTGATTCTCAAGCGCCGCACTGAGCAGAACATCATCTGGGGCGGCATTGCCGGATGCTTCCCGGTGGTCATCGCTTGGGCTGCGGTCCGCGAGACACTGGAATGGCCGGCCCTGGTGCTGTTCGTCATTATTTTCCTGTGGACCCCGCCCCATTACTGGCCACTGTCCATGAAATACCGCACGGACTATCAAACCGCTTCGGTGCCGATGCTTGGTGCGGTGGCAAGCGCAAAGACCGTGGGCGTACAGGTAGTGCTCTACGCCTGGGCCACCGTGATGTGTTCGCTGCTGCTGATTCCCTTGGGCTGGGCCGGGATCACGTATACCGCGGTGGCACTGGCAGCAGGTGGCTGGTTTATCTGGGAGTGCCATGTCCTGTACAACAAGGCGCAGAACGAGACGCTGACCGATAAGAAGGCCATGAAGGTCTTCCACCTGTCCATCCTGTACCTCACCCTGCTGTTCATCGGTCTGTTCCTCGATCCCTTTATCGGCTCGCCGCTGCTGTGACCCTGCAGGTTCAGGCCGAGAAGCTCGAAGTCGCTGCGGGCGAGTCGGTGCTGCTGCCTGAGACCTCCTTCACCCTGCAGGCCCCGGGGCTGATAGCGCTGACTGGACCCCACTGGGCCGGGAAACCACCCTGTTGAAGACGCTGGCCGGCAGGCAGCTGCCCAGTTCGGGCCAATGTCTGATCGGTAACCTCACCGCCTACGAGTTCGACCCAGCGTTTCGTGCCGCGGTGGCGTCCCTCATTGACACTCCGCCGATGGCGCGCGATATGACGCTGAACGAGCAGCTGATGCTGGTCCGGCTTTCCTGGGGAGATGACGACGACGAGGCCCGCTTCGGCGCTGAGCAGTGCCTGGCGCAGCTGACGATCCCGCATCTGGGGGACCGGTTCCCCTATGAACTGTCTTCCGGGCAGCTGCAGCTCTTTGCCCTCGCGCTGACACTCAGTCGCCCATTCGAGGTGCTGCTGTTGGATGAACCAGAGCGTCACCTAGATGCCGAGCGCGTCGTGGCTTTACTAGATGTGCTGGACGAACATCTGGATCGCGGTGCTTTGATCATCACGGCCACGCACCGTCAGGAGATCATTGACCGGACCACCCACGGCATCCATCTGGTGCGGGACGCACGGTCTTGAGCCGGACCGAGAACCAGGCCCATGCCCAGGTGCACTCGGCTGGGAGGGCGACTAGTAGGGAAGTCCTACATGCGGCGAAGGTGCACTACCGACGCCGACAGGGTACTCCGACCGCCGGTGACCGCTGGTTTGCTCTGTATCTCATTGGATTGGTCACCGGCTTCTTTGTGATCCCGGTGGCCTATGTCATCGGAGACTATCTGGACCCGGAGTTTGCCCGGCGCATCAGCTCTGCAGATACTCGCCCCTGGGTTGCCAGCTTGTGTACTGCCCTCGGTATGACAGCGTTGTGGGCGGGCCGGGTGCAGGGGCCTGCCTATATGCCGCCGTTCTTGGCGCAGACTCTCTTGAGTTCACCCATTGACCGCCGCCGGATCTTGTTCGCCCCAACGGCTGGCTCAGTGGCCTTGGTCGCCGCGGTGACGGCAGCCTGCGGTGCAGTCGGCTTCTTCGCCCTGACTGCCGCCGGATTATGGGGCTGGGACCGTTTCTTCCTGATGTGTGCGGCCGCACTATCGGGTGGGGCGATTCTTGCGCTGTTGGCTTTCTTGGGTCAGCGAGTCACCGTAGCGAGTATGGCGGTGCTCAGCGCCGCTGCAGTACTACTCGCAGCCGCGGGATTCGGCCAGGAGCTGTTCATCATGCTGCATCCGGCGGGGTGGTTCGCTCTGCTCTGGTCACAGGGACCGTGGTGGTGGCTTGTGCCGCTGGCGCTGAGCTTGTGCGTTGCTTTGGCCATGCTGGCTCTGCATCCCGCGGCACTGGGTGAACTGCCTGAACAGCGGGTGATAGGCCAAAGCAGTCGACTGGCTGATGCCAGGCTTTTCACCTCAACAGGCAACGTTCACGACGCCGTACAGCTGTTTCGACAGCCCCCACGACGCCATCGGCCCGGAGCTGCCGTGCACTCTGGCGTGCCCGGACTTTCCGGACTGCGGCAGGAGGTCCACGTCGCTATCCGTTCACCTGCATCTCTGATTGCTGCCGCAGTATGCATCCCCGTTGGTGCCACAGCTCTGAGCGTTGCTGCGACGGCCGTGGGCTACGGCTTCGATGAGAGCCGGCTGATTCTCACGGTACCGGCTGGACTTGCCGGTGCACTTCTGGTGTTCTTCGGCACGAGCAGCCTCACTGAAGGGTGGCGCACGTTGAAGAACGAGTTCGATGCCGCTTCCCTTTACGGCTGGAGCGCCCGTGACGCGCTGGGACGACGCCTGCTTTGGCCGCTGCTAGGGACTGGTCTGCTCAGTGGTATCGGCGTGGTCCTGGCGGGCGCATTTCACCGTGAGCTTCTCAGCGGCGCCCTCTGCGTGGCAGCCGTGAGCCTGCTAGCCCTGACCGCACGGTTCTTCCAAACCATGCGCAACCGGGATATCCCGGTGGAGTTCTTAGCACCGACAGCGATCCCAGGAGGAGTAGACCTCTCTGCCGTAAAGATCCTGGCGTGGATCGGAGATGGAATTATCATCACCGTCGCCGGGACGCTGGCTCTGATCGTGCTTCCCTGGAAGCTGCCGAGTCTCGCGTTCACAATGCTGGTGATTGTTATGGGCACGGCGCTGTGGGGATGGATACGCACGGGTCAGCGCTTCTTTGCGGCCAGTCCTCTGCGGCATTGGCAACACAGGCAGACTGCCCCGCCCGAGTCGTCGTACTAGAGGTCTACCCAGGCGGTGCCGAGTTCCTCCAGGGATGCAGTACCAGAGCTGACGGCGGCGGCCTTAGCCGCCAGTTGATTCGCCTGGTCCATCTCATCGGGAATCGCAAGAGTCAGCGCCGCATTGCCAGGGATCTTGCCATAATCAGTATTGAGCGCGGAGACACCTGTGCTGCGCAGTTCGTTCTCCCATCGTCCTGCTTCAGCAATCGGGGCGAGCAGACTGTACTGGCGTAAGCGTTGGTGCCGCCGGAAAGCCCCGGAGGCCCCCGCGCTGTCCAAGGCGGCGATTACCGAATCCGAGTAAGCACTGACCAGCCCTCCAGCCCCCAGCAGTGTGCCGCCAAACCAGCGCACCACCACCACGACGACGTCGCTGAGGTCTTCCCGCCCGGAGGGCATGCTGGCCTTCACCAGGGCTTCGAGCATGGGAGCGCCTGCTGTGCCGGAGGGCTCACCGTCATCGTTGGCACGCTGAATGCGGCGGCCAGCGCCGATGACCCAGGCACTGCAGTGGTGCCGAGCCGTTGGGTGAGTGCGCCGGAGGTCATCGACCAACTGGTGCGCGCGATCTGAGGATTCTGCCCGGCGCATGACAGTCAGGAAGCGTGACTTTTTGCGGTCGATCTCGGTGATGATCTCAGTATCACTGGCGAGCACGGTGTAGGCAGAAGCGGCGGTCGAGGGGGAATCCATCAGCTACGAGTCTAGGTGCTGCCTTGACGTTATCTGGACCGAGAAGCCACGATCATTCATGATTCAGGTCTGCATCCGAGCGACGAGAGCCGCCCTCAGTGGAGACTCAGTCGGCATCACACGCAGTGCCGTGTATGCGGCTTCCTCGTCCTCTATGGCTTCGGGCAGCTGGAGATAGCGGAAGAGCTCTTCGGCACTCCCATCGGCGAGCAGCGACTCGCGCAGCGCTGCGGCAAGGTGATGACGAATCGAGAGGATCCCCGGGGCCTCGGAGGCAGGCAATAGGCTGCCGCCGTAGAGGTCTAGAGCGGCCATGCGATCTCCAGCGGTGAGCGCGGTCAGTACTGCGGCAGCGTCGTGATCAATCGCCGAAGTCAAGCGATACGGTTTCGACGCCACATCTACGCCTGCAGCTGCAGGTGAGCTGCGCAGCTGTTTGCGCAGTCGGACCATCTCGGCACGCATCGCTATCTGATGGCGAGACTCACCGTAAACCAGTTCGGCAAGCTCCTGGGCGCCGCACCCTCTCCCAGTACTGGCCATATCCCAGGAAAGCAGGGTGAGAATTTCAGCGTGCCGCAAACTCAGGCATTCTCGTGCCACCGCGCCACCGAGCTGGGGCCGAAAGGTCCCCAAGGTGATGAGCTGGGGCAATCCGGATACCGCTGGTAAGGCCTTCAACTCCGCTTCGGCAGCTGAAATAGCCGCCTGAATCAGCGGCAGAGAATGGGTGGCCACCGCCTTCTCATCTCCGGTCAGATCCAGGCCGCGCCCGCGTGGGGGAAGACCTCCGTAGCAGAGCGATCCGTCGTGTTGAACCGGATCGCAGATCGCATCGAGGAAAATCTCGATGCCCTTGCAGTGGCCGAAACCTGGGAGAACGGCAAACCAGTTCGCGAGACCTTGGCCGCTGACCTGCCCCTGGCCGTTGACCATTTCCGCTACTTTGCCGGAGTCATTCGTGCTCAGGAGGGCGGTATCAGCGAGATCGACGCCAGTACGGTGGCCTATCACTTCCATGAGCCACTTGGCGTGGTGGGTCAGATCATCCCGTGGAACTTCCCGCTGCTGATGGCGACCTGGAAGCTGGCCCCGGCATTGGCCGCTGGGAACGCCGTCGTGCTCATACCAGCAGAGCAGACACCAGCGGCGATTCTGCTGCTGATGGAACTGATGGCAGACATCATTCCTCCCGGAGTCGTCAATGTGGTCAACGGCTTCGGAGCCGAAGCAGGGGCCCCGCTGGCGTCGAGTCCCAGGATTCGCAAGATCGCCTTTACTGGCGAGACCACCACGGGGCGACTCATCATGCAGTACGGCTCGCAGAACCTCATCCCGGTCACCCTTGAGCTTGGAGGCAAGAGCCCGAGTATCTTCTTTGAAGATGTCGCCCGGGAGAACGACGCCTACTATGACAAGGCCCTCGAAGGCTTCACCATGTTCGCCCTGAATCAGGGTGAGGTGTGCACCTGCCCATCACGTGCGCTGATCCAGTCGAGTATCTATGACCAGTTCCTCGGTGATGCAGTCGAGCGCACTAAGGCTGTGAAGCAGGGTAATCCGCTGGATACCGACACCATGGTCGGCGCACAGGCGAGCAACGACCAGCTGGAGAAGATTCTCAGCTATATCGATATCGGAAAGGCTGAAGGGGCGCAGGTGCTGACCGGCGGCGCCCGCGCGGAACTGGACGGGGATTTGGCGGAGGGTTTCTACGTAGAACCCACGATCTTCCGCGGCAGCAATTCCATGCGGGTCTTCCAGGAGGAGATTTTTGGTCCGGTGGTCTCGGTGACAGAGTTCTCCGAATACGACGACGCGATCTCCACTGCCAATGACACCCTCTATGGTCTGGGTGCCGGTGTGTGGTCCCGCGATGCGAATACTGCCTACCGCGCCGGCAGGGATATCCAGGCCAGACGAGTCTGGATCAACTGCTACCACCAGTATCCCGCCCACGCCGCGTTCGGCGGATACAAGCAGTCTGGTGTTGGACGAGAGAACCACTTGATGATGCTCTCCCATTATCAGCAGACCAAGAATCTCGTTGTCAGCTACTCAGAGGACAAGCTCGGTTTCTTCTAGAAGTGGTGGCCCGATGCCTTAGTCGGGCCACCACTGGTGGACTGAGGTCACAGGTCTGAAATCACCGATTCCAATGGAGGCAAGTCATGGGGGCGGAGCGAGTATCGATCACGGAAGAAGCCGCTGCGCTTCTGCGCAGCTTGCGCCAAGAGCACGGTAAGCCGCTGATGTTCCACCAGTCCGGAGGATGCTGCGATGGCTCGGCCCCCATGTGCTACACCCAGGGACCATTCCTGACCGGCTCTGCAGATGTTCTGCTCGGTGAGCTCACCCCGGGCACCCCTGAGCCTGTGCCGGTGTGGATCTCCAGAGCACAGTTCGAGTACTGGTCCCATACGCATATCACCGTCGACGTGACGGTAGGACGAGGTGCTGGTTTCAGCATCGAAGGGCCTAGCGGACATCGGTTCATCATCCGTTCGCGGCTTTTCGCTGACGAGGAGACTCAGTCGCTGGAACCAGTGCGCAGCGGCTGATGGTCGACCCACAACGCTCCAGGGACTGCAGTCATCGTTACCGGGGAACTTTCACCCCGGGCAGCTGCCACATGCCGAACCGGACTCCGCCGCTACGCAGCAGGAGGTGGTCATCCTCGACGCGCAATTCCACTGCGCCATAGAGCTTCTGCACATCGACAGCTGGGTTCAGCGGACTTGAACACACCAGGTCTACCGGCAGGCTTGTGGTCTGCTCATCCGGTGAGGTGGATGCGAAAACCAGCAAGGACTCCTGCTCGGATTCACGGATAAAGACAATCGTGTCCGCATCGCTGAAGAGCCACCGCATCGCACCGGTAGAGAGCACCGGGTGCTGATGGCGCAGCCCTATGAACTCCCGGTAGAGACGAAGTCGCTCGGCAACCTCTGGCTGGTGGCTCGAGGACCAAGGGATAGGTGTGCGGCTGATCTCGCCGTCTTCGCCGGTGAGTCCGAATTCGTCACCCGCGAAGAGGGTTGGCAGGCCCGGCAGCGAGTGCTGGAGTCCCACTGCCACCGCTACCCGCTCACCGGTGGCGTGGGTGGCGAATCGGGCGGTGTCGTGAGTGTCCAGCGGATGCATATTGCCCAGTCGAATCCGCCAGGGGATCACTGCGTTGAACCGCTCCACAGCCTCGCGGAAGGAGTGGGCGTCTCCACGGGGAATGCCGCCGAGAGGTTGGCCGAAGAACCATGGCTCGGATTCCTGACTGCCCTGGGCGGTGGTATAGGACTGACCTGTGGGCTCTGCCAGCCAAGCCCACAGCGGTCGGGTGAAGGAGGGATAGGTCATAGCTCCGTGCCAAGCATCCCCCGTGAGGTCGCTGGCGGCATCATTGGTGGACTCAGCCAAGAGGATGGAGTCCGGCTTGACCTCCTCCATGGTGCGACGCAGGATCTGCCTGACCTCGGCGTTGAGGTCTACATCACGAAGGCGACCGGTCATGTTGGCCACATCGATCCGCCAGCCGTCCAGGTTGAACGGCGGCTTCAGCCACTTAGCCACTACTGAATCGGGACCTTCAATGAAAGCCCTGCGCAGCTTCTGCGAGGACCAGTCAAACTTCGGCAAGCTGGCTGCTCCCAGCCAAGACTCGTAGTCGCCGTCGTCGGTGAAATAGTAGAAGCCGCGCTCATCTGAATCTGGCTCCGCAAGTGCTCGCTGGAACCACTCATGGCGATCACCGGAATGATTGGTGGTGAGGTCTCCGATCACCTTCATGCCTCGCTGATGAGCTGCATCGGTCAGCCTGATCAGCGCCTCATCGCCGCCGAGCAACGGATCCACCTGTTCAAAGCTCGACGCGTCATAACGGTGATTGGACGCACCCGGGAAGAACGGGGTCAGGTAGAGAATGTTGATACCCAGCTGCTGGAGGTGATCAAGGTGCTCGACGACGCCGTCGAGGTCACCTCCGTAGAACTGACATACCCGGGAGGGCATCACCGGGTTGACCGGATCAGCCCAATCAGCTGGCTCCGCCCAGTCCGGGATCTCGCGTGAGTCGGCACCAGCAGAACGGGCGAATCTGTCCGGAAAGATCTGATACATCACCCCGTCATAAAGCCAGAGCGGCGGTGCCGGATAGGCCAGCAGCGCGAAGTCTTCGGCATCGAGCACTTCGCCGGAGTGAATACCAGACTGATTCAGCCATTCAATAGTTGGGGCCGAACCTCCTAGCGTGTCTTCATCGTGTATCAGCAGCCACCGGTAGCCGTGGCGCGGATTGGCCACCTTGACCTGCGCCTGCCACCAACGCCAGCCGTTGTGGATACCTAGGTCGGTGGCAGTATCCCAGTGCGGCTCATGATCGGGATTGGACCTGACCATGACGTTGCGTAACTTCGGGTACTGCTGCGGCACACGTAGGCGCAGGGTAACGGTTTCACCCAGCGTTGGATGCGCAGTGGAGACGTGGAGCGGTGAACCATCGTGATGGGGCAACGGCTGAGGGGTCATTTCACACTTCCTGCCACGAGGCCGGAGACAATATAGCGCTGAAGCAGCAGGAACAGCGCTACCGGAATGATGGCCGCGAGAACAGCACCGGCTGCAAAGACCGACCAGTTCTGCGAGGTTTCCTGGGAGATGAACTGGTAGAGGCCCACCGCAAGAGTCTGTTTGTGCGGGTCGCGCAGCAGTACCGAGGCGATGACGAACTCGCTGAGGGTACCCACTAGGGACAGCAGCGCGACCACCGCGAGAATGGGGGAGACCAGTGGCAGGATGATGGTGAAGAAGATGCGGGCGTGACCGGCGCCGTCGATCCACGCTGCTTCATCGATGGACTGTGGGACGGTATTGAAGAACCCATACATCAGATAGGTGTTCACACCCAGAGCACCGCCCAGGTAGACCATGACCAGCCCTGCCTGGCTGTTGAGGCCGATGGCTGGGAAGATCTCGCCGATACCGAGCATCAGCAGGTAGATCGCGACCATCGCCAGCAGCTGGGGAAACATCTGCACCAGCACCAGAGTGATCAGTCCGACGCGGCGTCCGGTGAAACGCATCCGGGAGAAGGCGTAAGCCGCCAGCGCTCCTAGCAGCACAGATCCGGCTGAGGCGCTGAGGCCGATGACCAGGGTATTAACAAACCAGGCGGCATAGGGCTGCTGCGGTCGGTTGAACAAGTCGATGTAGCTGTCCAGGCTCACCGTGGCGAAGAGTCTGTTCGCGGTGATGAGCGTACCGGCTGGGTTCAGCGACGCTGAGAACACGTAGATCAGCGGGAACACGGAGAACAGCACCACGGCCGCCCCGACAAGATGCCTCCATCCGGTTTCCCGGAACCAGCGGCGCATTGGGCGCCGATGATGGGTGAGCGTCTCTGCCATATCAATTCAGCTCCTCAAGGGCCTTGGTCTTGCGGAACGCCATTATCGAGATAGTTCCCACAATGATGAAGATCAGAATGGAGAATGCGCTGGCGAGGCCGTAGTCCGCCCGCGCACCGACGAAAGCGACCTTGTAGACCATCGAGATCAGTATGTCGGTGGACCCCACATTGACACCTGCGCTGACATCGCGCGGACCGCCGCCGGTGAGCATGTAGATCAGATTGAAGTTGTTGAAGTTGAAGGCGAAGGAGGAGATCAGCAGCGGAGCGATAGCTGTCAGCAGCAGAGGAAGTTTGATCATCCGGAAAGCCTGGAACGGCTTGGCGCCGTCCACCTGGGCCGCCTCGGTGAGTTCATCGGGGATCGCTTGCAGGGCACCGGTACAGACCAAGAACATATATGGGAAGCCCAACCAAAGATTCACTATCAGAATGCTGAGCTTGGCAAGCCACGGATCGGTCAACCAGGGAATTGCTGCTCCGCCGAAGAGGACGTTATTGATGAATCCGAACTCCTGGTTCATCATCCCCGCCCATACCAGGGCAGAAAGAAACCCCGGGAAGGCGTAGGGGAGGATCATCACCAGTCGGTAATACTTACGGGACACCATTTTTCGGTCATTGAAGACGATCGCCAGGAACAGACCCAGGATAAAAGTCGTCGCTACGGACAGCAGAGCGAAGGCGAAGGTCCAGAGCGTGACGTAGATGAGCGGTCCACGGATGGACTCTTCTGTCACGGCCCGCACGAAGTTGTCGAAGCCTACGTTGACCCTCCACCCCGGCATCAGCTTCTCGCCGTCCTCTGCAATGAAAGCGCCTTCGCCGGTATCTCGGTACACGGTACCGGTCTCGGAGTTGGTGAGCGTATCGGCGTTCTCGTCATACACGTAGCGGGAGGTATAGAGGTAGGCGCGCTGGCCATCCTGGGTGCGGAGGTAGCCGGCGTTGAGGTCCTCCTCCAGCGGTACGGCCAAGTTGGTGATCTCCTGCTGGCGGTTCAGCAGGTCAGCGAAGCTGAGGACGTGATGTCCTTCAATCGCGGTGATAGTGCCATTGTCGACGACGGCCCCCTCCGCCGGTTCCAGGGGCTGTTCTTCAGCACCGATGAGAACTTCACCGTTGTCATTGATGATGGCGAAGTGGATCTCGCCGTCGGACTCGGTCACTGTCAAGGGATAGGTGGGGGAGTCAGGTACTCGGTCCTGTGTCTGCAGCAAAATTGCCTGGATCGCATGATCCTTAGTGCTGTTATGACCGGTTCCGTAGTTGGTGAAGGCCACATATCCGGAGTAGAGAACGACAAAGATCTGGAAGATCAGCAGAAAAACCAGACCTGGTGCCAGATACTTCGCAGGAAGCGCTCCACGCTGCAGATATATCCAGGTCAGCGCTGCAGCGCCGACCACCACCAGGGACCCGATGAGCCAGCGATCGTTCATGAACAGCACCAGGGCGGCATAGACCGCTGTAGCGCACAGGATGCTCAGCACGATGATCTTCAAGAGCATCAGCTTCCAGCCTGTGGTGCCGTCGACAATGCGGGCGGCCTGGTGTCGTCGTCGGTTTTTCCGGCTTGCTGCCGGCGGCCGGGGGTCCGAGGTGGTGGTCGGTTCAGTCATGGCTTAGTCAAGCGCTCCTTCAATGTCCTCTGCCATGCGGTCCCAGAGTTCAACCGGATCGCCTTCACCGTTGATGATGGCAGTCTGAGTTGCTCCCCAGAAATCCCACACGGCTCCCATTTCCGGAATGGAAGGCATCGGGACGGCATCTGCGCCTACGGCACCGAAGCCGGCAACGATTTCATCGTCAGCGAGGGCTGCGTCGAAGGACTCGGTCAAGGCCGGTGCGCGACCACCCACCTCATAGAGTGCGGTCTGCACCTCAGGGGAACCGATGTAGTTGATCAGGAAGTTCGTCGCCGCTACCACGTTCTCGCTCTGGGCGGAGAGGAAGAAGCCCTGGACTCCGACGAAGGGCTGTGCCGGGCTGTCCCCGGGAGCCGGGATGGGATCAACAGCAACGTCGATGCCGTTCTCCTGGGCGGCTGGAACGTTCCACGGACCGGTCAGATAGAACGGCGAGTCACCGGAGTTGAAGTTCTCCAGTGCCAGGTCGCCATCGATATTAGTGTTCAGCACTCCAGCTTCACCCTGCTCGGCCAACCACTGGGCGAACTCCTGGCCGCCTTCATTCCCGATCTGCAGGTCCTCGGGGTTGTAGGAGCCGTCCTCATTGGTGCCAAAGACTGGTGCTCCGAAGGACATCTGGAAGGGGTACAGGTGGTAGGGGTCTGCGTTCTGAGGATCAAGGCCAACCAGGAAGGGGTATGTGGCGCCGGAGGCTTCTCCCATCTCGATCATTTCATCGAAAGTCTCAGGGGCCTCAGGTGCTAGTTCGGTATTGCGCAGCAGAGCAATGTTCTCGATCGAGTAGGGCACACCGTAGGTCTGACCGTCATAGGACCAGGCATCCACAGTGACCTGCTCAAAGTCATTGGCACTATCTCCGAGTTCTACGGGCGCGACCACACCGTTGGTCACCAAGACGCCCAGCCAGTCATGGGCACCGACTGCGATGTCCGGCCCCTCACCTGTGGGGACCTGAGAAACGAACTGGTCGCGGATCTCACCGAAATCCTGCTGGACCAGATTGACTGCGATCCCGGTATCGGCCTCAAAGTCCTCCGCAGCATCTGCAAGAACATCGGCGCGGTCGGCGTCTACCCAAACTGTCAGTTCGCCAGCGGCTTCCGGGGCCGCATTGGAGGATTCACCGTTCTGCTCCGGGGCGGGGGATCCGCTGGGTTCTTCACTGCCGGAGCCGCCACAGGCGGTCAGGGCGAAAGCGCCGGCGCCGAGCAGGGCACCCAGGCGGATAGGTGCTGAGAATGTAGCCCTCATGATGTGCCTCTCTTCGTTGAGTCGTAAGGTGCGCAGTCGTGCCAGCTGACTGCAAGCGCTTCCAGTATGGACGCAGAGTGTGACGTATGCAACTCTCGTTATGCCGAGGGGTCATTTCTGCTGCTGCAGCAAAACCGCAGGCGCCCCACGTCGCCGGAAGTGCGCTGGTCAGTGGAAGCGCTTGCAGCTACAGTGGTGGCATGACGCTCGAACATGATGTGGATCACGCAACGCCCGCGGCAGTCGGTCATGAGTGGTGGCGCAGTGCCGTCATCTATCAGATCTATCCGCGCTCCTTCGCCGACTCCAACGGTGACGGCATCGGGGACCTGCCCGGCATCACCTCCCGCCTGGACTCACTGGCTGAACTGGGCATCGATGCCATGTGGCTGAGCCCCTTTATGACCTCCCCGCAAAAGGATGCTGGCTATGACGTGGCGGACTACTGCGATGTAGACCCGCTCTTTGGCACTCTGGAGGACTTCGACGACATGCTGCGAGCCGCCCATGAACGCGGCATCCGTGTCATCGTGGACCTTGTCCCCAACCATTCCTCGGACCAGCACCTTTGGTTCCAGCAGGCGCTGGCCTCAGCACCGGGCAGCCGCGAGCGTGCCCGCTACATCTTCCGTGACGGCCGGGGCGAGAACGGCGAGCTGCCTCCGAATAACTGGCAGTCCATCTTCGGAGGCCCCGCCTGGACTCGTGTCACCGACCCTGATGGCGTTCCCGGCCAGTGGTACCTCCACCTCTTCGATTCCAGCCAGCCCGACTTCGACTGGGATAACGAGGAGGTCAAAGAAGAGTTCCGCCGAATCCTGCGCTTCTGGCTGGACCGCGGCGTGGACGGTTTCCGCGTTGATGTCGCCCATGGTCTGGTCAAGGATTCGGCGCTGCCGGACTATACCCCGTCACCTGATGCGGCATCCATGGGCGGGGAGGAGACTCCGGCTCCCTACTTCGAGCAGGACGGTGTCCATGAGATCTACCGGGATTGGCATCGCATTCTGAGTGAATATGACGGCGACCGGGCGTTGTGCGGAGAGGCATGGGTCTCCTCAGTGGAGAAGATGGCGCTGTGGGTGCGCCCAGACGAGATGCACCAGACCTTCAATTTCGAATACCTCATGGCCTCCTGGGATGAGGCCGAACTGCGAGACATTATTGACCGATCCCTGGCCGCATTCAGCGGCGTGAGCGCGCCCAGCACCTGGGTACTTTCCAATCACGACGTCGTACGCCACGCCACCCGGCTTTCACTGACCGGCGAGAATCCCCAGGGCACAGGCATCGGCCCAGACTTCCCCGGGATTCCAGAGTATGAGGACGGGGTACGCCGGGCCCGGGCTGCCACCACCTTGATGCTGGCTCTGCCAGGTTCCTCCTACCTCTACCAGGGTGAGGAGCTCGGGCTCGATGAGGTCCATGATCTGCCGGGGGAGGCGCGTCAGGATCCCACCTGGTTCCGCACGCAGGGGGAACGCTACGGACGTGACGGCTGCCGGGTGCCGCTGCCCTGGGAAGATTCCGCGCCAGCGTTTGGCTTCAGCCACACCGGCGAGTCCTGGCTTCCGCAGCCAAAGCGCTGGGCGCCTCTAGCCCGGTCAGTCCAGGCTCAGCAGCCAGGGTCTACACTGAATCTCTACCGCCGGCTCCTGCAGTTGCGCCGCGAGGCCGACCTGGGCAGCGGCACGCTTGAATGGGCGCCGGAGTTCGGCAGCGGTGTTCTGGCGTTTAAGAACTCGGGTGTGCTGGTGGTGGCAAATATCAGCGGTACAGACGTCACTCTTCCTGACGGGCACGAGGTCCTAGCCACCAGTACGCCGATTGAGAATCGAACAGTGCCCCGTGACGTCACAGTATGGTTGAAAGAGATTACTCATTAGTGACAGGCGAGCGGAGGAGCGGCGCCCAATGGTCAGCCTCCACGAAGTCGCCCGAACAGCCGGTGTGTCCTCCGCCACGGCCTCTCGGGCACTAAGTGGTCGAGGTCAGGTCTCAGCTGTAGCCCGAGAGAAGGTTCTGGCTGCTGCCGAGCAGCTGGGCTACGTCGTCTCCTCCGCCGCATCCAGTCTTGCTTCAGGTCGCAGCCGCAGTATCGGGGTGATTACCCCCGATCTGCACCGATGGTTCTTCAATAGTGTGCTGACTGGCATCTCAGACACGCTGACCCGCTCCGGCTATGACCTCACGCTGTACAACGTGACGGCGGACCCCAAGTTGCGCCGCGAGATCTTCCAGGCATTCCTGCGGCGACGTCGGGTTGACGGCGTCATTGTGATAGCCCTGGAACTCGACGATTGGGAGGCCGAGCAGCTGGAGCAGCTTGATCTGCCGGTGATCATCATCGGCGGGTCCCAGCGCGGCATTCCTGGAATGGCCATCGATGACCGTGCGGTCACCCGGTTAGCTGCTGAACACCTCTTGCAGTTAGGACACCGGCGGCTGGGGTACATCGGCGGCGACCAGGCCTTTGATGTTGATTTTCACGTTCCCACGCGCCGTCGCGAAGGGTTCAACCAAGCGTTAGAAGCCTGGGATGCGGACCCGGATGCGGCACGGGTGCGGGCGGCAGACTTCACCATCGAAGGCGGATACGAGGCCGCCAAGCAGCTGCTGGGCACTCCCGGGCACAGTCTGACCGGTATAGTCGCGGCTTCGGATGAGATGGCCATCGGCGCCATCCTGGCAGCCCGGGACCTGGGACTGGGAGTTCCGCAGCAGCTATCTGTGGTGGGCGTGGACGGCCACGAACTCGGAGCGTTATTCACGCTGACCACAGTGGATCAGAAGCCAGCCGATCAGGGCCGACGGGCGGCAGAACGTATTCTGCGTCAGGTTGATGGCGAACATGACGGCCAGCCCACCCTGTCTTATGAGCTGGTAGTCCGCGGCAGCAGCGCAGCACCGTTGATTGACGGATAGGCCGAGGTGCCTGCCAAGGCTTTCCCTGGTCCCTACGCCATTAGCCTTAGATCACGCCTTGGGCGATCATGGCATCGGCCACCTGGGTGAAGCCGGCGATATTAGCCCCCGAGACGTAGTCTCCGGGTACCCCGTACTCTTCTGCGGTTTCAGCACAGCGCGTATGGATGTTCTCCATAATCTCTGCCAGGCGCCGCTCGGTGTATTCGAAGCTCCATGAGTCCCGCGTGGCGTTCTGCTGCATCTCCAATGCTGAGGTGGCTACACCGCCGGCATTGGCTGCTTTGCCGGGGCCGAAGAGAACACCGGCATCGCGAAGGGCACGGATGGCCTCAGGCGTGGTCGGCATATTCGCGCCTTCAGCTACGGCCTGTACTCCCGCGGCGATGAGCAGTGCGGCGTCGTGCTCATCAAGTTCATTCTGAGTGGCGCAGGGCAAGGCCACATCCACGGGTGTCTTCTCGGCCACCGCCCAGACCGGGGCACCGCCGATGTACTCTGCCCGGTCGCGTTCCTGAGCGTACTCGCTGATACGGCCACGGCGGACCTCCTTGATCTGGCGCAGCAGCTGAAGGTCGATTCCGTCTGGATCGTAGATGCTGCCGGAGGAGTCTGATGCGCCCACTACGGTGCCGCCGAGTTCGGTGACCTTCTCGATGGCGTAGATGGCGACATTGCCTGAGCCTGAGACCAGCACCTTGGCGCCGTCGAATGAGCGTCCGCGCGTGGCCAGCATGTGCTGGGTGAAGAAGACCGTGCCGTAGCCGGTGGCTTCCGTGCGTACCAGAGAGCCGCCCCAACTGATGCCCTTACCGGTCAGGACACCGGATTCATACCTGTTGGTGATGCGTTTGTACTGGCCAAAGAGGTAACCGATCTCGCGTCCGCCCACGCCGATGTCTCCGGCTGGAACATCGACGCGGTCGCCGAGGTGACGATAAGCCTCAGTCATGAAGGACTGGCAGAATCGCATGATCTCAGCGTCGCTGCGGCCTTTGGGATCGAAATCACTGCCGCCCTTTCCTCCGCCGATGGGGAGTCCGGTGAGGGCGTTCTTGAAGATCTGCTCGAAGCCCAAGAACTTCACTGTCCCCAGCAGCACGCTGGGATGGAAACGCAGACCGCCCTTATACGGACCCAGTGCAGAGTTGTACTGAACTCGAAAGCCGCGGTTGATATGCACATTGCCCTCATCATCAGTCCAAGGGACTCGGAAGATGATCTGCCGTTCGGGCTCGCAGATGCGCTCCAGAATGGACGCTTCCACATACTGAGGGTGCCGGGAGAGGACTTGAGGAAGGGAGTCGAAAACTTCCCGAACCGCCTGGTGAAACTCAATCTCGCCGGGATTTCGGCTGATGACCTGTTCGTAGACCTTCTCGATCCGCTGACTGCTAGGGCTCACACAATTCCTCTCAAAGGCGTTTCCGCATTGCGGAACATGCTATCCGGCGGCTGCCCTTGGTCGGCGCCGCGTGTCACATGCTGAGACTCGGCCCAACGGAATCCTTTAGCGGGTGATGCCGGCTCGACGCCGCGTGGACCGGTTGGCGTGATCTGAATACCGCGGCAGCCAGCGCTGCATAATTGCCGCGCCCATCGGGCCATAGCTGGCAGCTATCAGCACACCGATGGCCAGCGAGCCTAGAGCCGCGCCGGCTGCCAGTGTCAGCGGTCCCAGGCCTATGCCGATATCGGTCAGTACCCGCCAGGCGCCTAAGAACTGGGGCCGGGCCTCAGCAGGGGCGATATCAGAGGAGATGGTCATCATAATGCCGGATCCCATGCCATTGGCGAAGCCAGTGAAGATGCCTGCTACTGCCAATTGCGCCGCTGTACTGCTGAGCGGGACCATAGCTATCGCGGCCCCCAGTGCGAGCATGGCCGGAACTCCTACCCAGAGTCTGCCGAAGCTGTCCATGACTTTTCCGGCCGGGTAGAACAGCAGCATATCGATGCCGCTGGAGATGCCATAGATCAGCGAAATCGTGGTCGGATCCAGTCCGATGTGCTCACCCCAGAGGGGCAGAACCTGCTGCTTCGCCCCGCGGATGGCACCCACAAACATTCCGCACATGCCCAGTGTCAGCAAGAGATGCCGGTAGTCGCGCAGCACCTGTTTCAGCCGCACTGGGGGAGTGCCAGCCCTGTGCGTCCGCTGGTCCGGATCATCCTCACCTTTCGCCGCCCGCGCTGTGAACACCGTAGCGACGGCGGCCAGGGAGGTGACTGCCGCCAGGGCGAAGACCCAGCGCAGATCGCCACCAAGGGTCAGGGCTGCACCGAGAAAGGGGCCGGCGAACTGACCGATCCGGTGTACTCCGCCGAGCGTAGAGAGAACCCGCGCGCGCTGCAGGGGATTGGTGACTTCTGTGAGGTAGGAGTGCCGGGCGAGATGGAAAACTGCGTTGGCCGCTCCCACCAAGAAGATCGCGGCACCGAGAGTCAACAGCGACGGCGCAAAACCGGCGGCCAGAAACCCCGCGGCCGCGAAGGCTCCCGCGATCAGCATGGCCCGCCGGTCCCCGATTCTCGAAGCTAGCGCCCCCGCAGGTAGGTCAGCGACGATCTGCCCGATGGGAAGCATCGCCGCGATCACACCCGCTAGAGCAATAGTTGCTCCGCGTTCTACGGAAAATGAGACCAGCACCGGGATCATGGCACCGATGCCGGTGCTGAAGATGAAAGCCGGTATCAGCGCGCCAAGCACTACGGTGCGGAAGGGGAACATCGGTTCGCGGGAGGCCGGGGTGCTCACAGAGCGCAAGCCTACTCTTGTTGTTGCAGCGGGCAACTAGTCCCGCGCTCACAGATGCTCGGCACGGCGGCGTTGTCGCGGCTGTTGATTACCTCGATGCAGGATGCGAGGTGAACAGAGTCTGTGCAGTACGGACCGATAGGGTGGAGGCTATGAGTTCACCGGCTGATCGATCCTCTGATGAGTGCCTATCACCGGCACAGCGTTATGCCCAGTCACGCCGGCGGGCCGCAGAAGCCAAGACCGAACTGGCTGCGTTTCGTGCCGAGCAGGCTTTTGACCTCGATGACTTCCAGCTGGAGGCCTGTCGGCACCTGGAAGCTGGCCGTGCTGTCCTGGTAGCTGCTCCTACCGGTGCCGGTAAGACGATCGTCGGTGAGTTCGCCGTCCATCTCGCCCTCACCCAGGGCAAGAAAGCCTTCTATACCACGCCCATTAAGGCCCTTTCGAATCAGAAGTACCAGGAGCTGGTGGCCGATTACGGTGCTGACCGGGTGGGGCTGCTCACCGGTGATACCTCAATCAACTCCGAGGCCCAGGTTGTGGTCATGACCACCGAGGTGCTGCGCAATATGCTGTATCAGTCCTCCTCAACCTTGGACGACCTGAAGTTCGTGGTCATGGATGAGGTCCACTATCTAGCCGACCGCTTCCGCGGTGCAGTGTGGGAGGAAGTCATCATCCACCTGCCCGAGAGCGTTCAGGTGGCGGCGCTTTCGGCAACAGTGTCCAACGCAGAAGAGTTCGGCGCCTGGCTGGACACAGTACGTGGCGAGACGGCCGTGGTGGTCTCAGAGCACCGTCCAGTGCCGCTCTGGCAGCACATGCTGGTGGATCACCAGATCTATGACCTCTTCGTCATCACCGAGGAGAACGACGACGCATCCGGTGGCCAATTGGTGAATCCGGAGCTGCAGCGTGCCGTGGCGTTCTCACAATCCCCGCCTTCACGGCGAAGTGGGGGTCATCGCGGTAGAGGCCGGGGCCGCCACGGCTATGGCCGCCCCGGCGGACCTAGACGTGAGCTCAGCACCAGCGGCAAGGATGTCTCCAAGATTTCTGGATCTCCTGCTGGCGGACCCCGACTGCATCGGCCACGCATGATCAGAGCTCTTGATCGTCAGGGTCTCTTGCCCTGCATCAGCTTCATCTTCTCCCGCGCCGGCTGCGAGGCAGCGGTGGAGCAGTGTCTGCATGCCGGAATCCAGCTGACCTCCAAAGAAGAGGCCGCGGAAATCGCGTCTCGGGTTGAGGAAATGGGCTGGGAGCTGCCAGCTGAAGATCTTTCTGTACTCGGCTTCGACAGTTTGCGGGAAGCTCTGATCAACGGCATTGCCGCCCACCACGCCGGAATGCTCCCGCCTTTCAAGGAACTGGTAGAGAACCTCTATGCAGAGGGCCTG
This sequence comes from Nesterenkonia flava, assembly GCF_031432335.1. Taxonomy (NCBI): domain Bacteria; kingdom Bacillati; phylum Actinomycetota; class Actinomycetes; order Micrococcales; family Micrococcaceae; genus Nesterenkonia; species Nesterenkonia flava. Next base: position 39,671 of record NZ_JAVKGT010000007.1, read on the forward strand.
CTGAAGGTGGTATTCGCCACTGAGACCTTGGCCCTCGGCATCAACATGCCTGCGCGCACAGTAGTGCTGGAGAAACTCGATAAGTTCAACGGCGAAACTCATGAGGACATCACCCCGGGCGAATACACCCAGCTCACCGGGCGGGCGGGACGACGAGGTATCGATGTGGAAGGTCACGCCGTCGTGGTCTGGCAGCCCGGTATGGATCCACGACAGGTGGCGGGTCTGGCGTCCAAGCGCACCTATCCGCTGAATTCCAGCTTCAGCCCCAGCTACAACATGGCAGTCAACCTGACCGCTCAGTTCGGGCGGCGTCGGGCACGGACCATTCTCGAGTCATCCTTTGCTCAGTTTCAAGCTGACAGAGCCGTGGTGGGCCTGGCCCGCGACGTTGCCAAGCGCGAGTCTTCACTCATCGGATACGAGCAGTCCATGGCCTGCCATCTGGGCGACTTCCGAGAGTACGCGGAACTGCGCCGGGCCCTGAACGAGCAACAGAAGGACCAGGCCAAGGCGCGCAACCGACAGCGCCGCCGCGAGATCGTCAGGGTGCTCAGTTCGCTGGAGCCTGGAGATGTCATTGAGGTAGGTGGCAAACGCCGACTAGGGGAGTGCCTGGTCGTTCATTCGGCACCCGAACATGATCCGCGGCCCGGGGTCATCACAGCTGACGGCAAGCTGCGCAATCTCACCGTGGAGGATTTCTCTCAGCCTCCGGAGGTGATCTCCACTGTCCGGTTGCCACGCAAACCTCAGGTCAAGGTCCCTAAGATTCGTCGAGACCTCGCCTCGGCTATGAGAGCCGCGCTCCACGACCGGGTGCCCCCGCGCAAGAACGCGCCGCAGCCAGGCTTCGGCTTCGCCGAGCCGACCGATGGCGAGCAGCAGGTCGAGGACCTGCAGACCGCGTTGAAGAAGCATCCCTGCCATTCCTGCTCGGAGCGCGAGGAGCATGCACGCTGGGCTGAGCGCTGGTGGAAGCTCAAACGTGAGACGGACCAGCTCAAGGCCAAGATCGACCGGCGCACCGGCTCCATCGCCAAGACCTTTGACCGCGTCTGCGGCGTCCTCTTTGACCTGGGCCATCTCCAGGCGGCTGATGGCGAACGGGTTCCCACCACAGACCCGCTGCCGGAGGAGTTTCACTCTGAGGAGTTCTTGGTCACCGAGCGGGGCCAGCGCCTGCGGCGGATCTACGGCGAACGTGACCTGTTCACCGAGCTGCTCGTGGACCGTGGCATCCTCAGCCAGCTGAACTCGCAAGAGTTAGCGGCCTTCGCCACGCTCCTGGTCTACCAGGCCAAGCGCGAGGATGAGGGCACCGTGCCTTACATGCCGACCAAGAAGCTCAGCCAGGCCGTACGCTCCGCCCTTGAAGTTCATGCCGAACTTGAAGCCCTGGAGAAGCGGCACCATCTGGAGCCCACCGACGCTCCCGAGCTCGGCCTGAGTCTGCCCATGTACCACTGGGCCCAGGGTGCCAGCCTGCGCTCTGCCCTCGAGGAGTCCCCATTGGCCGCAGGCGACTTCGTTCGCTGGGCCAAGCAGTGCATCGACGTCCTGGACCAGCTCTCGAAGGTCCCCGCGACGACGTCGAAGCTCGCCTCCCGCTGCCAAGAGGCAGTGGACCTCATCGCCAGGGGAGTGGTTGCCTACTCCTCGGTCGCGTATCAGTCCGTAGAGGACGCCCTTTCAACGGAGGAAGAGATTGACACTGAGTAGCACCCCGTCCGCCGATCGGCACGCGCCCCGACTGCTAGTCAACGGCACCATCCACTCCACCGCGGAGCCCTATGCCGAGGCCATGCTGGTGGAGGACGGACAGATCGCGTGGCTGGGGTCGGACGAGACTGCGGAACGGATGGATGCTTCCGGCCTCATTCGCGAGGACCTGGACCGTGCCCTGGTCGCGCCCGCGTTCGTCGGTTTCACGTCCATGCCTCTGGGGCATGGTGACTCCGCTGACATTGCCGCACTACTGGATGAAGCACAGGAGCAGGGCTACGCTGTCGTGCGACTGAGTCTGCAGATCAGCGTGGAGGACCTCGCAGCCCGCGGGTCCGGCGCGGTAACAGCGGCGCTGACGCGGGCTTTTCACGCCGCGGCGGCCCACCCCGTGACCGCCTATCCGGTGGTGGAGCTGGCTGGTGTGCAGGCAGACGGCGGAGCGCCCTCCATCGCCCCCGTGAACCAACTGCTGGATCTGCTGGTGCCCGCCCAGGAAGCCGCTGGACTTCCCGCGGCTGCGCTGTTACATCTATCCGAGGTTCTGCCGAACCTGTTGGGTGTGAGGTCCTGGGCGGCGGAGGCCGGGCACCAGCTGATTCTGGCGGTGGGGGATGTGGCAGCTGCTGACACGGTGGACGCGATGGTGACCACCACCAAGCACCTGCGAGAGCTCAAGCAGACCCCCAGGCCGGAGACCCCCACCGTGCTCATGGGATTCGACACAGCCGAGCGTGATCAGTGGGAGGCTCTGCTCAATACGGGCGCCCATGTGCTCCTGAGCGGGCCAGGCCATCTGGCCACGGCGCTCAGCGTGGGGGTTCCCACCTCGGCAGCACCGCCCCAGGGGCAGAACCCCTGGCTTCTGATCTCCCAGCACGTGCACGCTGAGACTGATCCAGTCTCGGGGCGTGCCGGCTTCAACGCACAGACCCGCGGGGCCTACCGGTCGTTGCCGCAGGGCGCCTCCGGAACCACGGCACTGCCGCACGCGGCCCAAGCTCAGCCCGGTGCGCTGAACCTGGGGTCACCTGCCACCTACGTGGTCTGGCAGGTGGAGTCCCTGGCCGTCCAGGCGCCTCATTCCACCGCTGCGGCCTGGAGCACGGACACCCGCGCACGGACCCCGCTGCTGCCCTATCTGAACACGCCGGAGGAGCAGGATCGGCTGCCAAGAATCGTGAGCACCGTCATTGCCGGATCCCGATAATCCGCCCAGATGAGCGGGTAATGTGGTGTGCATGAAGATCCTCACCGTCATCCCCACATACAACGAGATTGACGCGCTCCCCACGACCGTGGACCGACTGCGCGCAGCAGTACCCGAGTCCGAGGTGCTGATCGTCGATGACAACAGCCCCGACGGCACCGGGGACTTGGCGGATGAGATGAGCGCCGCAGATGAGATGATCCACGTGCTCCACCGCACGCAGAAAAACGGGCTGGGCGGAGCATACATCGCGGGCTTCCAATGGGGACTTGCTCGCGACTATGACGCGTTCGTTGAGCTGGACGCTGACGGATCCCACCAGCCGGAGCAGCTGCCGGACCTGCTGTCCCGGCTCGATGAGTCAGACCTGGTAATCGGCTCGCGCTGGGTCCCCGGCGGCTCGGTGGTGAACTGGCCGTTGCACCGGGAGGTCATCTCGCGCACCGGCAGCTTCTATTCACGCACCATGCTGGGGCTCAAGGTCCGGGACATCACCGCCGGGTTCCGCGTCTTCCGCCGCTCCACCCTGGAAGACATCGACCTGAGCTCCATCGAATCCGTAGGTTACGGGTTCCAGGTGGATATGACCTTCCGGGTGGCCCGTCAGGGCAAAGTCATTACTGAGGTTCCCATTACGTTCGTGGAACGCACGCTGGGGGAGTCCAAGATGAACGGCGGCATCGTCCTGGAGGCCGTGGCAAACGTCACCAAGTGGGGACTTGCCGCACGGGCCGAGACGCTCACACAGAAAATCCGCGTCTTCACCCCGTAGGGCGAAGACGCGGATCTGCTGCTGGCGGGAAGGCAGGGGGAGGGAAGCCTCGCTCAGACCTTCTCGCCGCGGCGTTCGCGCAGAATCTTCAGGCGATCCTGGAGGATATCCTCCAGCTCTTCCATGGAGCGGCGCTCCAGCAGCATGTCCCAGTGAGTACGAGCCGGCTTCTCCGGCTCCTCCTCGGGCTTGTCGCCCTCGGCCAGCACCCCGACCTTGCCGGACGGCGCGGTCCAGGTCGGCGGAATCTCAGCATCGGCGGCGAAGGTCACGGTGATCTTCTCGCCATCCTCGCAGACGTACTCCACGTCCTGGCGCGGCGCAGGCTCCACGCCCTGTTCGGTCTCCATGGACTGGGCGCCCAGGCGCATTCCGCGCAGGCTGCGATCGCTCATCGGTTCTCCTTAAGAGCCAGGGGACAGTCGTATTCCCAATCTTCAACCGCACCAGCCTACTGGTTATTCCGGTTCTCCGTGCCCTGCTGGTCGGGACCGTCCTGAGGATGCGGCGGATCGTTGGGGTTCAGTGAGGTGTCAGCCTCTGGGGGAGCGGACTCCGCCACCCGCTTGAGCGCCTCGGCGCTGGACTCCTCTTCAAGACCCGGCACCGGTGCACTCCCGCGGGACGGTGCGGCGTTGCCGTGCTCGGCCTTGCGGGCCTCGGCCTCGAGCTCCTGGGAGCTCAGGTAGTGGGAGTTATCGTCGGTCACCGAACGTGAACGGGCCGACTCCGCCAAGTTGGCGATCGCGTCGGAGATCCCCGGTTTGCCCTTGGCTCCGGTGCCCTCGGCGTCGGCCTCGCGGCGCTGGCGCAGCCTCTCGGCGCGGGCTTCCCGCGCCTTCTCCCGCTCCTCAAAAGAGAGCCCGTTGGAGTCTGAGCCTCCGTCGGCCGCGAATGCGCCCGAGAGGCTCTTGAGCGCCTCGCCGAACTCGCCGGGGATGACGAACATGGTGTTGGACTCGCTCTTGGCCATTTCTGGCAGCGTCTGCAGGTACTGGTAGGAGAGCAGCTCGGGGCTCGGCTCCGAAGCGTGGACGGCGTTGAAGACCGTCTCGATGGCCTGCGCCTCTGCGTTGGCCGCGAGGATGCGGGACTGCGCCTCACCCTCGGCCTTCAGGATGGCGGCCTGCCGGTCGCCCTCAGCGTTGAGGATCGCAGACTGCTTATTTCCCTCAGCGGTCAGAATGGCCGCACGCCGATTGCGCTCGGCGCGCATCTGCTGCTCCATGGAGTCCTGGATGCTGTGGGGCGGATCAATAGCCTTGAGCTCCACGCGGGCGACGCGGATTCCCCAGCGGCCGGTGACCTTGTCCAGCTCGCCGCGCAGCATGGAGTTGATCTGGTCGCGGGAGGTCAGGGCCTCCTCAAGGTTCATACCGCCGACGACGTTGCGCAGAGTCGTGGTGGTCAGCTGCTCCACGGCCACGATGTAGTTCTGGATCTCGTACGTGGCGTCCTTTGGATCCGTGATCTGGAAGTACACCACGGTGTCGATGGAGACCACGAGGTTGTCCTCGGTGATGACCGGCTGCGGGGGAAAGCTCACCACCTGCTCACGCATGTCCAGCAGCGGACGCAACTTGTCGATGAAGGGGACCAGCAGGGTCAGACCTGGGCCGAGGGTCTTGTGGTACTTGCCGAGGCGCTCGACAATACCGGCGCGCGCCTGGGGGATGATTTTCACGCAGCTTGCGATGATGGCGACCACGAAGGCCACCAGCGCCAGCAGGACCACTATTACGGCGATATCAGGCATTGCTATCCGTTCCTGCACTAGGGGCTTGATGCATATCTTTTCTGCTCATTGATCAGGCTTCGCGTGTCTGCGGATCGTCCCACGCGATGCTGGGGGCGGGCTTGAGGTAGACGGTGGCTCCGTCCACCGACTGCACCACCGCGGTCATGCCCGGCTCAAGTCGGAATTCGCCGGCAGCACGGGCGGTCCAGGTGTCACCATCGACTTCAGCGAGACCCGAATGGGCGGTGACCGTTTCCAGAACCTCGGCTTCAGCGCCGGTCATGCGAGCGATGTTGGTCAGCTGATCAGCCGGGCCCTTCCGCAGGTGCTTCAGCGCCAGCGGACGGACAGCGCCGAGCATCAGCAGCGCGGTGACGGAACCGATGACGACCTGGAGCCAGGCTTCTCCGCCGGCCAGGGACACTGTGAATGCTGCGATCGCCCCGGCAGCCAGCATCAGGAACAGCAGGTCCAGCATCAGGACCTCCAGGACTAGCAGGACAAAGGCCAACGAGAGCCACGCGGCCCACAGATTCTCACCGAACCACTCGATCATGCCTCTTGCCTCCTTGCTGCCGCTGTGGGGTACACCGCGTCCATGCGGCGTTGGGCCTGCTACCCACCCTATCCATTTGGCGGATGTTCGCCCAGGGGCTGCTTACGCCAGAGCAGGATGTCTAGCTCCAGGCTGACCTGGGTGAGCTCTTCGTGGGAGTCGATCTCCTCGCGAATCGCCGCGAGCGTCCCGTGGTGGCCGGCGGGTCCCATGAAGATCAGGTCCGCTGCCTCCTGAACTGAGACAGGACGCGTGTGTTGGAGGTGGACGTTCTCCTCGGGAGGGCCGAAGTGCGGACGCATCTGCGCTACAACCTGCTCACGCTTGTCCTGCTGTTGCTTCAGCAGTCCCCGCTGGGCCAGTTCAGCGAGATGGCCGGGTCCAGGGATGACGACGACGGCGACCCCGCCCGGGCGAAGGACCCTGGCGTATTCTTCCGGATTGCGCGGAGCGAAGACGTTGAGCAGGACGTCGACTCCATCGTCCGCCAGGGGGAGGGGCTGCCAGAGATCCCAGGCCAGGGCCGTGCTGCGGGGATGCTTAGCGGCTCGTTTGAGCCCCGCAGGGGAGAGGTCGAGGGCGATGCCCTGGCTCTCGGGGCGCTGTGCGAGCAGGTCGTGGAGGTAGTATCCGGTGCCCGCGCCGCAGTCTAAGAACACTGCGGGCTCGGTCCCTGCCAGGAGCCCTCGGAGCGCAGCGGTCAGAGGGCTGAACACGCCGCCTGACTGGACGCGTTCCCGGGCCATGATCATCTCGGCGGTGTCCGGAGTGAACTTACTGGGCCTGCCGACTAGCAAGTTGACATAACCTTGCCGGGCCGCGTCAAAGCGGTGCCCAGCGGGGCAGCGCACTCCTCGCAGGCGCGGCGGCACTGCGTCCTCGTGAAAGATGGCCTGCAGCGTCTGGCGACAGTGCGGGCATCTCAGCGGCACCGGATGCTGCGATGCGGAGGGTTGCTCGGGAATTTCGCTCACTGACGTAAGCCTACGAGAGCACACCGATCAGCGCTGTTGCTCGCACCGCGTGGGCTGATATCGCGGCCGCGGCTCTGCGGGGTTGCACCGCCTCGCGCCTGATCGCCCCAGGCCGAGTCAGGGACGAGAAATACCGTGATGTAAATGACCGATAATCTACATTATGTCAACTAATGGACGGAAGTAGACGGACTACGCTGGGTCTATGGCCGATGACACCATCCGCACCGCTGCTCCCTCCTCCCATGGCTCATCACCCGCGGACGCTCCAAAGGCTCTTGGGCGCAGTGGAGCACTGCGGGAGCATCACAGCTGGGGTCTCACTCTTGGACTGTTCGCTGTGGACGCGGTCCTTGTCCTGTCCTTCGCCGCCGCGGGCAACCGTTCGCATGAGACCGGGCTGAGTCCGGCGGATGTCCTCTCTACCGCCTGGCCGTTCTTGGTGGGGCTTGCCCTCAGCTGGTGCCTGACGCGATCCTTCCTGCGCCCTCACTCGCTCTGGCCTCAGGGCGTGTTCACCGTGGTCGGAACAGTGGCGCTTGGCATGATTCTGCGAGTTGCGTTCACCGACGGCGGAGTTCAGGTCTCCTTTGTCATGGTCGCAACACTCGTCCTGAGCGTCCTGCTGCTCGGGCGTCGCTTACTGAGCGGCATCATCGCCCGTCGCGCCCGGCTCTGACCAGGAGAAATGCCGCTTCTCATACTCTGACCCAATCCTCGGCTCATGTCCAGGAGATACCAAGGTCACTGTCGCTACGGTGGTGCCATCAGCTGATCCCGTTCTGATCAGCACTGAGACGCCAACCTGACATCCTGACATAAGGAGCACTCTCTCCGTGAAAGCTGCAACCTGGCAAGGCACCCGAAAAATCTCCGTGGAGACCGTTCCAGATCCCACACTGCAGGCGGACAACGACGCCGTCATCGAAGTCACCTCTACCGCCATCTGCGGTTCCGACCTCCATCTCTACGAGGTGCTGGGCCCGTTCATGAACGAGGGCGACATTGTGGGTCATGAACCCATGGGTCGGGTGGTGGAAGCCGGCAGCGCCTCTGGTCTCAGCGTTGGCGATCGCGTAGTGGTCCCCTTCCAGATCGCCTGCGGCCGCTGCTACTACTGCAGTAAGGGACTGCAGACCCAGTGCGAGACTACCCAAGTTCGGGAACACGGCATGGGCGCTCAACTCTTCGGGTATTCCCAGCTTTACGGCTCTGTGCCGGGCGGACAGGCGGAGTACCTCCGGATCCCTCACGCCGATTATGGTCCCATCAAGGTGGGTGAGGAGCTGCCGGACCACCGTTACCTCTTCCTCTCTGACGTCCTGCCCACGGCGTGGCAGGCTGTCGCCTACGCCAAGGTCGAGCAGGGCGATTCGGTCGCTGTGATGGGCCTGGGGCCCATCGGACAGTTCTGCGCTCGTATCGCCAAGCATTTGGGCATGACCGTCTACGCCATTGAGCCCGAGGCTGATCGCCGTGAGATGGCCGCTAGGCACGGCATTCTCGTCTACGAGCCCGGAGAGGATTCTGTGGCGGCTATTAAGGACGCCACCGAGGGCCGAGGGCCTGACGCCGTCATCGACGCCGTGGGCATGGAGGCCCACGGCGATATGCAGGGCGCGATGGCCAAGTTCTCCCAGCTGACCGCACAGTTCCTGCCCAAGGCGATCAGCCAGCCCATGATGAACAACTTTGGCATGGACCGCCTGAGCGCCCTGTACACGGCCATCGAACTGGTGCGCCGCGGGGGAACGGTCTCCCTCAGCGGTGTCTACGGCGGGCAAGCCTCTCCCCTGCCCATGCTGACGCTGTTCGATAAGCAGATCAACGTCACCATGGGCCAGGCAAACGTCAAGCGCTGGATCGACGACATCCTCCCGCTTGTGGAAGACCCCACTGATCCCCTCGGCGTCGATGACTTCGTGACACACCGACTGCCGCTCGCCGACGCCCCGGCAGCCTACGAGATGTTCCAGAAGAAGGAGCAGGGCTGCATCAAGGTGGTGCTGGACCCACAGGCTCCAGCGCAGGCCTGAACCCACGTTTGTCCGCAGAGCTCATCACCACCCAACTGAGGAGAACGATGACCACAGAGACAACCCAAGATCCCCGCGACAAGCACCAGAATGAGGAGCTGCCCCAGCACGAGGACGTAGGGCAGCCCGGCCTCACGAGCGAAACCCACCCCAAGCCGGACCACGGCGAGGAGTCTTATGTGGGCCACGGCCGCCTCAAGGGCAAGAAAGCCCTGATTACCGGCGGCGACTCCGGCATCGGACGTGCGGTGGCCATCGCCTACGCCCGGGAGGGCGCCGACGTCGCCATCGTTCACCTCCCCGAGGAGGCCGAAGACGCTGAAGCCACGGCGCAGCTAATTCGTGACGCCGGGCAGAAGGCTGCCACCTACGGCCAGGACATCCGTGAGGAAGGTGCGGCAGAGCGCATTATCCGCAGCACCCTGGATGATCTCGGTGGACTCGACGTGCTTATTCTCAACGCGGCGTACCAGCGGGCCCGCACGAGCATCGACGAAACGCCGATCGACGAAGTCAAGAAGGTCTTCGATACGAACCTCGTGGCTCATATCGCCTTCGCGAAGGAGGGAGTGCCCCACCTGCCCAAGGGTGGCTCCCTCATCGTCACCACCTCCATTCAGGCCACCGAGCCGAAGCCTCCACTGTTCGACTATGCAATGACCAAGGCAGCGCAGAAGGCGTTCATCGAGGCCCTCGCCATGGACCTCGGTGAGAAGGGCATTCGCGTCAACGGTGTGGCGCCGGGGCCGATCTGGACTCCCCTGATTCCCGCTACGGGCTTCGGCGAGGACAACGTTCCGGAGTTCGGCCAGGACACTCCCCTGGGCCGGCCAGGTCAGCCGGCCGAGCTGGCAGGAGCATACGTGTACCTGGCCAGCGAGGAAGCATCATACGTCTCCGGGTCCATCATTCCGGTGACCGGCGGCAAGGGCTTCTAACGCACCCCAGCACCAGGTGACTTAAGGAGAATAGCCATGGCGAATTCCGTCAAGGACGAGGAGCTCTACGAGAAGCTCCGTGACGAAGGCAACTCCAAGGAGAAGGCTGCCCGCATCGCCAACTCCGCCGCCAAGGAGGGCCGTGAAAACCAAGGCAAGAAGGGCGGCAATGCGGAGAACTATGAGGACCGCACTGTCGACGAGCTCAAGGAACGCGCCAAAGAGCTGGACATCACCGGCTATTCGGACATGACCAAGGACGAGCTCATCCAAGCCCTTCGCAACCATTAGGTCCCATTGTCAGACGCGGTTGCGCCGTCAGGCCCAAAAGGTGCCTGGCGGCGTAACCGCGTCTGCTCGTGCTCTCACCAGCCCGAATGGGCGTTCCCACCGCTAAGGTGAGAGATCGCAATCGACTCGTCAGGAAGGCCCTTCATGACACCATTCCCGGAGGCCCGTGCGCCCCGCGTGCTGCTGGCCGGATGCGGTGATCTCGGTGCACACATCGGCCTGCGACTACACCGACAGGGATGGCAGGTCACCGGGGTCAAACGCCGTCCTCCCAGCTCGCCACTCCCCTTCCCCGTACAGACAGTAGACCTGAGCGATCCAGGGGTCCGGCGCCTGCCAGAGGCCGACGCCGTCGTCGTCGCCTTGACCGCGGACCGGCCCGATGCCGACGGCTATGAACTGGCCTACCGCCAAACCCTGCGCGGCTTGGCACGAACCCTGCGCCAACCCCCGGAACGACTCGTCTTCGTCTCATCAACCAGCGTCCTGGGCGACTATCACGGCGAGACTGTCACAGAGCAGACACCCGCGGTCCCGACCCGCAGCACCGCGCGGGTGCTGAAAGCCGCCGAAGAGGACGCCCGCGACCTTTTCCCTCAGGTGACTATCCTGCGCCCAGCAGGCATCTACGGCCCGGGGCGACTCCGCACCATCAGCAAAGTGCAGCGCGCCGAGGTGGCTGACCATGCATTGATGACCAACCGAATCCACCGAGATGACCTGGTCAGCGCCGCTGTCGCCCTGCTGGAAACGCCTCAGATCGTACCCCTGGTCCACGTCGTCGACCGCCAGCCAGCGCCTCTAGGTGACGTCCTTCGCTTCATCGCCTCGACACTGGGGGTGCCAGTACCACCTCACGCTGGACCCAGCGCGGACACCCGCTCCCCTCGCGGAAAGGTGATTGACGGGTCCCTGGTACATCGCCTGCTGGGGGCGGGCGGACTCATGTACCCCACCTACCGCGAGGGCTACGCTCACGTCATCAGTACGCTCTGAGGATCCAGCTCAGGGGGCGGGATTCAGATGGGAGACGGAAAGCTCTCCCCCACGGCTGTCCAGGTAGTAGAGCTGCGCTACCACGGGGATGTCTGATTCAAGCACCAGGCCATAGGGGGAATCCAGGGGCACCGCTTCGGGCTCAATGAGATCGTTGATGCGCTGGTGCTTGACCCGCCGGGGGTCTACGAGCACCTCGTAGGGGCCCACTGGGTCGGCCTGTTCGTGAAACACGGTCAGCCTCACACAGGCGGGCTGATCGGCCGTGTTGAGAAGGCACAGCGTATTCCGCGAGGTGAACTCGGGTTCATGGCCTGTGCTCTGGCTCGGGGCGAATCCGGCAGAGAACACCCAGGTGGTGCGCCCCAGCGGCCCTCCCGCCGGCGGCAGTTGCTGAGCCGCCTGCGTGACGGTCTCCTTGACCTGATTCAGGGTCTCCTTCAGTGCCATCTCTACTTCCCTTCCTCTCCCAGAAGACTGCGCAGGTAGTCGTTCATGAAGATGCCGTCGGGATCCATCTGCCGCCTGATCTTTTGGAACGTCTCCCATTCGGGGTACAGGGGCGCAAGCTGCTCGGCGGTCATGGTGTGCTTCTTGCCCCAGTGGGGCCGGCCATCGAACTCCTGCAGGAGCGGTTCCAGGTCATCGAAATACTGCTTATAGGGCAGAGTGTTGTTCTGCAGCAGCGCAATCGTCATGGTCGGCGATCCGTCGCGATACCGGGCCTCTGCGTTGGAGATCAGCGCGTGGTCCGGGGCGATGGTGCGTACCAGAACACGCCATCCGACTCTTGCTCGGTGCTTGGCCTTAACCCGCTCGCGGACCTGCCGGAACGCCTCCAGCTGGGTGTCCAGCGGCAGCATGTACTCCATCTCCTCGAAATGCAGCGCCCGGTCGTTGGGAATGATCTCGTAATTGGGGCCCGTCTCATCCTTCTTGAGCTCACCCTGAGGCTTAAGGTCAGGCTCGTCTCCCGGCTTGTTCAGCATGCGCACCTGGGCCAGATCGCTGCGGGGATACCAGTAGAAGTCCACGCTCCGATTGGACTCGATGAGTGCTTCAAAGTTCTCCAGCACCCAGTCGATGTGGGTGATGTAGTTCTGCCGATGGAGGTCATAAGCCTCCTCCAGGCGCAGGGTCAGTGATGTCATGATGCCTAGGGTGCCCAGGGAGACCTGGGCCGCCCGCAGCAGGTCGTGATCCTCGCCCTCGCCCGCATCGACGCCGAACGGAACCTCCTCCCCCAGGCCGTTGATGAGCTGGCCGCCCACCAGGGTGGAGGAGAGATTTCCCAGACGCACCCCTGAGCCGTGGGTGCCCGTGGCGATGGCCCCTGCAATGGCCTGGTAGTCGACGTCGCCCAGGTTCTCCATTGCCAAGCCGCGATCTGCTAGCTGTGAGCCGAGATCCCGTAGGCCAGTTCCGGGCAGAACCCGCGCCTGCCGAGCGGAAGCGTCCGCATCGAGGACACCAGTGAGGTTCTCCAGTGACACCAGGGTGTCCGGAGTGTTGAAGATGGGGACCGAGGAGTGTCCCGATCCCACCGGGCGTACCGTGCCGCCCGTGCGCCTGGCCTCAGCGACGAGCTGCACGATGTCGTCCGCGCTGCCGGGCGCCGCACGGGCCGTGGGCGTGAATTCGATGCTTCCGGACCAGTTGGTGAACGTCTCAGCCATATAGGAACCCTTGATGGTTGCGTGCGTGTCCGCTGCCAGTCTTTCGCTCTGACCTGGACGGCCGCTCAAAGACCCCTGCACACGACGACGGCGCCAGGTGCCGGTCCTCGTGATGGACCGTGACCTGGCGCCGTCGCGCGGGGTTCTGCCGCGAGGGAGCTTGCCCTATTAGTTCGAGGGGGCGTCCTCACGGGTGTACTCAAGGTCGCCCAGACCGCCCAGCACCTGCTCGGCGGTGACCTGGTGGTTCACCACGGAGGAGGTCCAGGTACCCCACACGGTGGGATCGATGGTGTCACCGTTGTTGCCGAGGTTCGCCAGGCGCTTCTTCTCATCCTCGGTGAGGTTCTGCGTCGGCAGCGGCTCAAGGTGCTTCACGTCCTCGGCGGTCTTGTTGATGTACTCACCAACGCGTGCGCCGTACTCGTCGTGCACCATGAACAGGTGCCACAGGAAGCGCTCCTGCACCTGCGGCGCGGCCTCCTGGATCATACCGCCGAGCTCCTTGACCAGCTCGTCACGCTCCCACTGGTTCATGGTGCTGTAACGGGCCCGGGCCTGGACGTAGTCATTGGTCCGCTCGAGGTTGGAAGAAGTCAGCGTGCCGTTGACGGCCGGCGGGTTGTTGGGCTTCTTCTCCGCCTCGGTGAGTCCACCGGTGATGGAGGGCTCGTAGTTCACATGCGGGTTCTGACCGGGAGCCAGGTCCACGCCGTAGCTCATCTGTCCGCCGCGCTGGTTGGTGTGCACGCGACCCTTCACGCCCTTGGGCGAGTTCACCGGCAGCTGGAGGTAGTTCGGACCCACGCGGTAGCGCTGGGTATCCGAGTAGGAGAAGGTCCGTCCGACCAGCATCTTGTCATCCGAGAAGTCCAGGCCGTCCACCAGCACGCCGGTGCCCATGGCGATCTGTTCGTTCTCGTTGTGGTGGTCCTCCACGTTACGGTTCAGCGTCATGGTGCCCACGTGGCGCAGCGGAAACTGGTCTTCAGGCCAGATCTTGGTGTCGTCCAGCGGATCCCAGTCGAGCTCGGGGTGATCGTGATCCTCCATGATCTGGACGTACATGTCCCACTGGGGATACTCGCCGCGCTCGATGGCGTCGAACAGGTCGCGGGTGGCATGGCCGGTGTCCTGACCTTGCACCTTGGCGGCCTCTTCGCTGGAGAGCGATGCCACACCGGCGCGCGGGTGGAAGTGGTATTTCACCAGGACGGTCTCGCCTTCTGCGTTGACCATCTTGTAGGTGTTGACGCCGAAGCCCTCCATGTGCCGGTACGTCGCCGGGATGCCACGGGGGCTGAAGAGGTGGGTCAGCATGTGCATGGACTCCGGCGTCTGGCTCATGAAGTCCAGGATGCGTGCAGGCTCCTGGCGGAAGGAGACCGGGTCCGGCTTGAGGGAGTGAATGACGTCGGGGAACTTGATGGCGTCACGGATGAAGAAGACCGCGAGGTTATTGCCGACCAGATCCCAGTTGCCGTCCTCCGTGTAGAACTTCACGGCGAAGCCGCGAGGATCGCGTGCCGCCTCGGACGAGTCGCGTCCGCCGATCACGGTGGAAAAGCGGATGGCCAGCTCGGTCTTCTTGCCCGCCTCCTGGAAAATCTTGGCGCGGGTGTACTTCGACGCCGGCTCATCGCCAATCTTGCCGGTGGCCTCAAACTCACCGTAGGCCACGAATCCGCGGGCGTGAACGACGCGCTCAGGGATGCGCTCGCGGTCGAAGTGGGAGATCTTCTCCAGGAAGTGGTAGTTCTCCAGGGTCGCCGGCCCACGCGAACCGATGGTTCGCATGTTCTGGTTGTACTGGACGGGATGACCCTGTCGAGTCGTGAGAATCTGGTCCTGCTCTGCCATGTTTCTCCTTGGTCCTGCTCCGCACGGTGCGGTGACGGAGCACTGATTCGGGTGGACCCCTCCACCCTATCGCTTAATCTGAGTTATTCAGAAGTAGTGCCAAGGAGGTTTGGCTCAGAATTCACTAGGAATTTTCTTGGGCCAACCTGGACGTGGTGGTGAATCCGAGAGACTCGCCGTGGCTGTCAGTGTCAGCGGCCCGGGACGAACGTCTCACGATCCGTGCGAAAGGCCCGCTCTCTCGCGTACGTGTGGACCTCCTCCAGAGCTTCCCGCTGGTGATCGGCGGCGTCAATCAGCTCGTCGAACACGGATTCGGGAACTCCTAGTGCAGCAGCGTGCTCCCGGAGCACCACCCAGCCGTGCTTCTTGGCGGTGACTGCCCCCATCATGAGTTCGGCCTCCAGCACCAGAGCCGAGGGTGAGCGCTGCAGGGGCGAGCGACCGTAGGGCTTCAGACGGGAGACCCGCTCCCCCGCCCACAGCAGCGGAGCCTGGATCCCTGGGCGTGGGAAGCCTTGTCGCTCCATCAGCTTTGTGAGGTAATCGTGTTCCGCACGGATGGCCTCAGCCACCTCGGAGAGCCGGGGGAAGACTGGGGTGTCGATGAAGTCGTCCGCCATGGCCCGGATGCGCTGAAGACCTGCCGTGGCACCCGAGAGGTGGTCCGCCATGTACTGGCGCAGGAGCCCGAGATCGATCCGGTCGGGGTCCGCGCGATGGTGCCGTGAGGGCAGGGGGTACTTGTTCGGGCTGTCCGCCGTGCGCGGTCGCATGGGGATGGAGGGGCGTCCCTCTCCCGAGCCCATTCCTTCGAGGAGCTCCTGGAGAGCCTCCGCTCCGGTCATGGTGGGCTTCCAGCCCAGTTCCTCTTTGGCGCGAGTATTGTCCATGATCGGCACGCGCGTCGCCATATCGAGCCAACCCTCGTCCATGGGCAACAGGTGAGCGCGGTTGGCCGCTTTAATCAGCGGACGAATGGGCTGGGACGGCAGCGACAGCGCGGCCCTGCCGCCTTGGCGACGTGCGACCACTCGTGCGATGGTCTCGCCGTCAAGGATGTCGTCAGCGCAAATGTTGAACGCACCGCGGGCTCCGCGCAGGATGGCCTCAGCGTAAGCGGCAGCCACATCCCGCGCATGGACCGCCTGGCTGCGCACTCCCTGGGGCATGGGCACCATGGGCGGGCGAACCATCGAGAGGATCTGCACCGGAGCCCAGCGACCGGCGAAGTAGCGCTGAATCTCAGACCCAGCGTCGGCCTGGAAGATCAGGGCCGGGCGGATCCGGGCCAGGTTGACTTCGGGATGAGCCTGCTCAAAATCGTCGCAGACGGCTTCCTGAGCGGCTTTGTCCACGCTGTAGTGCGAGGTGGGGATTCCCCCGGTGGGCCAGTCCTCCCGCCGCGGCTCATCATCCTCCACGGGTGAGTAGGCTCCGACCGAGGACGCCACGGCAACGTTCTTCACTCCAGCTGCCGCAGCAGCCTCCAGCACGTGCCGCGTCCCGTCGACGTTGACCCGACGCAGCAGCTCACGCTTGGAGTTGGGCTGGATGAGCCAGGCCAGGTGCACGACGCCGTCGACACCCTGGAAGGCATCCTCCAGTGTCTGCTTGGATTCGAGGAACTGGATATCAGCGGTGACCCACTCGGCATGGTTGTAGGGCGCTGCGTCGACCTCAGGCAGACGCCTCGCAACCCCCACGACCGAACTCACCTCAGGCCGCCGCTGAAGTTCGCTTAGCAGGGCAGTTCCGGTGTTTCCTGTCGCTCCGACGATTGCAATGCGCATATGCCCACCGTGCCACTGCCGTCTGGGGTGAGGGCGGACGTTACCTGGGAGGATCGTGCATATGTGCTGGCCGACAGGGCGCGGTCACCAAGTCTGCCGCGGCGGGGCTACCGGCGCGCGGCAGCGTCTCGGTACTCGCCGAGGAAGTCGGCGATGCGACCGATGGCCTCTTCGAGGTCCTCCACACTGGGCAGGCTCACAAGGCGGAAGTGCTGAGAGTCGATCCAGTTGAAGGCGCGACCGTGGGAGACCAGGATCTTCTGCTGTCGCAGCAGCTCGATGACGAACGCCTCGTCGTCCTCGATCGGATAGATCTCGGGATCCAGCCGCGGGAAGAGGTAGAGCGCCCCGTCCGCCTGATGCACATCGACGCCCTCGATTTCAGACAGCAGGCGATGTGCGGCATTGCGCTGCTCATAGAGCCGGCCCGCTGGCAGCACAAGGTCCTGGATGGACTGGTGCCCGCCCAGAGCCGCCTGAATGGCATGCTGGGCCGGGACGTTTGCGCACATGCGCATGTTCATCAGGAGGGTCAGGCCCTCGAGGTAGTTCTTCGCGCGGTGCTTGGGGCCGGAGACGTAGATCCAGCCTGAGCGGAATCCGGCCACGCGCCAGGTCTTGGAGAGCCCGGAGAAGGTGATGGTCAGGACGTCGTCGGCCAGAGTGCACGCGTTGACCATTTCGACGTCGTCGAACGTGATGTTCTCGTAAATCTCGTCCGAAAGCAGCATCAGATCATGGCGGCGGCAGATATCGACCAGCTGCTCGAGGATCTCTCGGGGGTAGACCGCTCCGGTGGGGTTATTGGGGTTGATGATCACGAGAGCTTTGGTTCGGTCAGTGACCTGAGCCTCGATGGCTTCGGGGTCTGGCCACCAGCGGTTCTGCTCGTCGCAGATATAGTGCACTGCCCGTCCCCCGGCCAGGGTGGTGGCGCCGGTCCAGAGAGGGTAGTCCGGCGCAGGGATCAGCACTTCGTCACCTGGGCCCAGGAGGGCCTGCAGGACCATGGTGATGAGTTCGGAGACGCCGTTGCCCAGATAGATATCGTCTGGGTCCGCCTCAGTCATTCCCCGGGACTGGTAGTACTGCGCCACGGCCACCCGGGCCGAGTAGATTCCTTGGGAGTCGGAGTAGCCCTGGGCGGAGGGCAGCTCTTTGATCATGGTCTGCAGAATCGAATCGGGCGCTTCGAAGCCGAAGGGCGCCGGGTTGCCGATGTTCAGGCGGGTGATGCGGTGGCCCGCTCGCTCCAGCCGCGCCGCTTCCTGTGCGATGGGCCCGCGCACGTCGTAGCGGACCTGGGCAAGCTTGGGCGACTGGGTGAACTCCTCGAACTGCTGCATCCCTATATATTGACACGCCGTGGGTCAGGCCCTGGCGAACGCGTCGCGGTACTCGCTCAAAAAGTCAGCGATCCCTGCAATCGCTTCCTCGAGATCCTCGACAGTCGGCAGGGTGACCAGCCTGAAGTGCTGATTGTCGATCCAGTTGAAGGCGCGACCGTGGGAGACCAGGATCTTCTGCTGTCGCAGCAGCTCGATGACGAAGGACTCGTCGTTCTCGATGGGGTAGATCTCCGGGTCCAGGCGCGGGAACAGGTACATGGCGCCGTCCATCTGTTCCACCCTCACTCCCTCGATCTCCGAGAGGAGACGATAGGCGACCGCCCGCTGCTCGTAGAGCCGGCCGCCCGGATAGATGAACTCCTCAATGGACTGGTAGCCGCCCAGGGCCGTCTGGATGGCGTGCTGAGCGGGCACATTGGGGCACATCCTCAGGTTTGACATGAGGTTGAGGCCCTCGAGGTAGTTCTTCGCGCGGTGCTTGGGTCCGGAGATGAAGATCCAGCCTGAGCGGAATCCGGCCACGCGCCAGGTCTTGGAGAGCCCGGAGAAGGTGATGGTGAAGACGTCGTCGCCTGTCTCCCGCACGACGTTGCAGCAGTTGATGGTCTCGGCGTCGTCGTAGGTGATCTTCTCGTAGATCTCGTCAGCGAGGAGGATCAAGTTGTGGCGGCGGCAGATGTCGACGATGTCTTCGAGGATTTCGCGGGGGTAGACCGCTCCGGTGGGGTTATTGGGGTTGATGATCACCAGGGCCTTGGTTCGGTCGGTGACCTGGGCCTCGACCGCCTCGGGATCTGGCCACCAGGAGTTGGACTCGTCGCAGATGTAGTGCACGGCCCGCCCCCCGGCCAGCGTGGTGACGCCTGTCCACAGCGGGTAGTCGGGAGAGGGGATGAGCACCTCGTCGCCCGGGTTGAGCATGGCCTGGAGCACCATGCTGATCAGCTCGGAGACGCCGTTGCCCAGGATGACGTCGGAAACGTCGGCCTCACGCATTCCCCGGGACTGGTAGTACTGGGCCACGGCAGTGCGTGCCGAATAGATGCCCTGGGATTCCGAGTATCCCTGAGCCGTGGGCAAATTCTTGATCATGTCCACCAGGATCGAATCCGGCGCTTCGAAGCCGAAGGGCGCCATGTTGCCGATGTTCAGCTTGGTGATCCGGTGCCCAGCTCGCTCCAGCCGGGCCGCCTCCTCCGCAATGGGACCTCGCACGTCGTAGCGGACCCCGCGGAGCTTCTCCGCCTGCACGAAATCCTCAAATTGCTCCATGAGGAGATTCTGCCTCACTGAGCAGGATTGTCAACAATCCGACATTCGTCCCCTAGTGGTGCGCTCCCCTCCCAGGATCGCCGGGTCAGCCCCAGTTCTCCGGAGGAGCGATGAAACCCTCCTCCACCAGCCAGTATTCAGCCGCCTCCGCGGGACTGAGCCCCTGCTCGCCCTCGATGAGGCGTCGCAGCGTCGCCAGAGCTTCGGAGTCCAGACGCTGAGAGATCTCGTTGGCGACGTCGGGCACTTCATCTGCGATCTGAGCGGAGACAACCGGCGCATACTGATCCTGCGGAAACGCCCGCTGGGCGTCCTCGAGCGCGATGAGCGAGTTCTCCGTGATGGCAGGGTGTGACGCCGTCATCACAGCTGTATCGATCTCCGCATTCAGCAGCATCTCCACCAGCTCATCCTCGTCGGCGGCTACCAGCTGACGAGGCTGGCAGTCATAGACCTCAGAGAGGATCATCCCCGGGCTCGGCAGACCGTTGCGGAAGCCCACCACGAGCTCCTCACACGCCTCAGCGGCGCCTTGGGCTTCAGATGAGGCATCAATCTCATGGACCTGAGCCGTGATGGTGCTCATAACCAGCGCATTGGACAGGACAGCGGAGGTGGGCTCGAAAAGCTCAGCGCCGCTGAGCTCCTCTGTGATCAGGGCGGTGAGGTCCTCCGGGGCTGCAGCCGGTGCGACCGACTGCGTGGTGCCCACCGGAGTCGTGGCGTCGTCATAGCCCTCCGGGTCCAGGCTCTGCGCCAGGGGCATGGTCCGGGCCACGACGATCTCGAAGCGCTCGTCCTCATCGCTGCGCGGTTCGTCATCCTCCCGAGCCAGAGTCAGCGCCGCCTCGACGGTGCCGTCTTCGACGTCCAGCACCACGGTGGGCGCTTCCCGCGAGTTCAGGGCGAGCATGTAGATGTGAGCGACGGTCTGATCCAGCAGATCCTCCCCCACGGCAATGCGCCAAGCCCGTTCCAATTCGGGACCCGTGGGCTCCACGGCCGGAGGGGGTTCATCTCCGCAGGCGGTGAGGGTAAGAGCCAGGACGCCCAGGAGTGCGGCGGTCCGCCGGGAGGAAAGCATGAGGGAAAGTCTACCGTCGCGCTACCCTTGTACAGATGAGCGGTGATCACTATGACCTCGAAGTGGAACTTCCGGGTTCTGCTCCGCTGAGTATGCGCCTGGAAGCCCTCCTGCATGCCCCGGCCGAGCACTCGATGCACGCTCAGACGGCCCGTGGCTGGGTCGACTTGGCCTATGAGGCTGCCTACGGAGAGCGATACTCCGCTGCCGCCGAGGCAGCGTTGAAAGGCTTGGAAGCGCCGGGTTCAACAGACCCTGAGAATCGTCTGATGCTGCTGCGGATTCTCTGCGGCGTCTATGAGATGCGCGGGGAGTCCGACGCTGCCGCGCCATATCTGCACAAGAGAATCGCGCTGCTGCGCGAACTGGGGCGCGCGCGCCAGGCCCAGGTGGAAGCTGATCTTGGTGGGATCCTCCTGCGGGAGCCGGACCGTGTGGAGGCTGAGATTCTAGCCACCACGGCCGAGCGGCTGCGCCCCGAGGGACCCAGCGTCGAGTTGGCGGATGTGCTCTCGTCCCTGGCGGTGCGGAGACTCCACGATGAGGGCCCCGAGACGGCGCTGCCTCTCATCGAGGAGGCGTGTGAGCATCTGGTGTCTCTGGGAAAACGTGAGCCCCTGGCGGGAGCACGAATGTTCCTCGCCCATGCGCAGCTGCTGGCGGCACAGCCCGAGCAGGCCAGGGCAACAGCGGACGCGGTGCTGGCGGCACCAGCCAACCGCGCGGTGCGCGGGGCCATGGCGATGCTGCGTGCCACCGTGCATCATCATGCTGATGAATCGGAAGAAGCACTGGCCGATGCGATGAACGCGGCCGAGCTCTACTCGGCGTGCGGGGTCCGCAAGGGCGCGGCCTCAGCTGCCGCACTGCTTGCTGGCATCGCCGCCCAGCTCAACCAGGGCGATGTCTCCGTGCTCGCCTGGCGGGTCGCCGTCCAGCAAGCTGAGCTCGGTGAGGTCGCAGAAGCGCGGATGCTCTCCCTCGCTCTGGGACAGCAGCTGCTGGAGCTGCATCAGCACGAGGAGGCAGAGACCGTTCTCGACTCGCTGTCGGTCCGCCTCGCGGGAACTGAGAGTGAGCATTCGACCCGCGGACGGGCTCTGATGGGCCTGGGCCACGCCGTCACCCAGCAGAAACGGCCCCTTGAGGCAATGGCGCACTGGGCGGAGGCGGCAGGTCAGTTCCTCGCCGCTCACGAGGTGGACGAAGCCGCCCGCGCACACTTGGCAGCCGGCGCCCTCGCCGCCTCTCTCGAACGGGTCGAGGTAGCTCGCGAGCACTACGAGCGCGGTCTGCAGCTTGCCGACCAGGGTCAGGACACGGACCCGTTGATGCTGCTGCAGGCGCTGCATTCGCTGGGGCATCTGCTCTGTCGCCACGAGGACCCCTCCGGTGTGGACTACCTGGAGCGAGCTCTTGCGGTCGTCAACGAGCACGGCACACTGTGGCAGAGGGCGGACATCACCGACACCCTGGCCCGCGGCCTCACCGCGCTCGGCGAAGGGACCCGGGCCGTTGCCTCTGCGCTGGAAGCCGCAGATCTCTTCGCCGAGGCACAGGACGAGGAGGCCGCAGCAGATGCCGAGGTATTCGCCGCCACGGTGCTGCTTCAGATGGGTCAGCCTCAGGAGGCCGAAGCCATGTTCAGGATGGCCGTGGCTGAGCATGACTCCAGCGCTGCTCTGCAGGCCCAAGCCCTGGAAGGACGAATCGAGGCGCTCCGAGACCTCGTGGACGATCTCAATGTCGATGATCCTGGAGCTGCGGTACGGCTGGCTGAGGCTGAGGAGGAGCTCGCGGAGCTCAAAGACCAGCTGGCCACTGAGGGAGATCCGCCTCAGCGGCCGTAAGCCCCAGTAGAGCCTCTGCACAGCGCAGTCGGTGCTCGGCTTGGGCCTGCCACCCCGAGCGGCGGGCGTCGCGGGCCCCGGCCACCAGGGACAGCGCCACCGACGCCGAGCGGACCCTGAGCCCGGTCGGGTCCACTGTTGCGGCGAAGGCCTGAGCGAATCGTGTAAAGGCCGCAGGTGCGTAGACGTAGCGCTGGTCCACCGCCGGCAGAACCGCAAGGTGGCCGAGGAAACAGGCGAGATCATCCACACGATGCCCCGGCCCCAGGGAGTCGACGTCCAATAGGCAGGAGATCTGTGCCTGATGCATGAGCACATTGGCCTCGTAGAAGTCGCCGTGGGTCGGGACGACCGGGCCTCTGTCGCTGACCTCCAGGCCGGCGAGAATCTCGGCTTCCAGGCGGCGGATGCGCGACTCGTCCTCGGGTAGGGCTGAGACCGCTGCCGAGGCATATGCGGGCAGACGATCCGTCCAGGCGTCGCGTGCCGGCAGAGTCATTACCTCGGCAGGCAGTCGGTCTAGAAGTGAAATGAAGTCTTGCGGGTCCACGGCCGAGGCGCCATCCGCAAGGAAGTACTCCGCCAGAGAGACTCCCTCGCCCTGCTCCAGGCCCACCACATCAGCAATAGGCTCGCGCACTGGGCGCGGAGCCTGCACCCCGGCGTCCAGGAGGAGGCGATGACGTGCGTCCAGCTCCGAGGCTTGTCCGCCGCGCAGCACCTTCAGGTAAAGACGCGATCCGTCCGAGAAGTCAGCGGCAATGACCGCTCTGCGCAGCGGCCGGTAGCTGACGGTTTCCAGGGCCACCAACTGCCGCCCCAGGCCCCATGTGCGTGCCACCGACCCAGGATCGGTGGCCAGAGGAAGGCCCGGCAGCGCCGGATCGAAGGGGTGATGCCACAGTGCCAGCGCGCCGAAGGTTGGATCCCCGCCAGGAAGGGGCAGGAGGGTCACTCCTTCAGCCTCGGCGGGCACCACCTCCGTGGTCATGCCCACGTAGAGCTCCTCGGGGCTCGCGGCGCTGCTGACTCGGTAGATCCCCGTCACCCCGGCCCCAGGCCGGTGTTGAATGGTCTCAAGCTGAACATCGGAGGCGGTGATGCCCTGGGAATCCAGCGCGGCTGTGAGGGAGGCGGAGGCCGCTGGAGATTCGAGAAATCCCAGGTGCTGGGTCTCTCGGTGGGTCACGTCACGCGTGGGCGCGGCACGCGGAGAGGGGGGCTGAAGGCGCACGGGGTCCTGTATCCAGAGTGCTCTTAGGCGCGCCGACGCTTCAGCACCGCGTCGAGGTCCAACGAGCGATCCGTGGCGGCGGGTACGTCTGCGGATGATGAA
Organism: Nesterenkonia flava; assembly: GCF_031432335.1. Lineage (NCBI taxonomy): Bacteria > Bacillati > Actinomycetota > Actinomycetes > Micrococcales > Micrococcaceae > Nesterenkonia > Nesterenkonia flava. Next base: position 63,127 of record NZ_JAVKGT010000007.1, read on the forward strand.
GCGGGGGCGGCCGGCTGGCGCAGTTTGACGTCCTGGCTGGGTTTGGGGGCCTCCGGGGTGCTGAGCGGTTCTGCCTCGGCACGTTCAGCCTTCTCCGCTGCCAGATACTTGGGCTGGGGGACCTCGCGCGGCTCCCAGCTTTCGCCGGAATCAGTCCGGTCGAACAGGGCGGCCTTCGCCGCCTGGGTGGGCTGCTCCGTGCCGGTGACTGCGGCGAAAAGCCGCTCCGGGTTCTCGGGGAGCCCGTCCTCGTCCAAGGTGACCAGTGAGTCTGGGCCACCACGGCCTGCAGCATCTGCACCCAGCACATTGAAGGGCCCTGAGGCATCCCGGCTTGCGTGAGTCGAATCCTGACTGTTCACGGCGCTCGTCTCCCCCGCCTGGGGCTGAGACGCAGCACCGGTTGCTGCATCCTCCAGGGGGTACATGGCTGCGGCCATGGCCGCTTCCACGCGACGGCGACGCTTACGACGCCGTCGGACTGCGGCCGAGACCTGCAGTGAAACCACGCTCAGCACCAAAACACCGGCGCATGCGGCGGGCACCCACCAGCTCACTACGCTGACCAAACTGAGGACCCCGGTCACGATGCCTCCCAGAAGCCCGAGGAGCGCAGCTGCCGCCAGCAGGGTTCGTCCCCAGTAGATGCGGAATCCTGTGCCGGAATCCGTTGCGGCAGCCTGACGGCGCGGAGCAGCGATATTGGGGGTTGCGGGGCCGTCGGAGGTGGCGGTCGCCTTGGCGTTGGCCTGGTCTCTGGCGGTCATACTCATGTGTGCCCTTCGTTCCTTGCGTTCGGCTCGACGCTGCATGCGGCGCAGCGCACGCTTGCGCGCGAGTCGGGCCTGACGTGCCGTCAGTCCCGGGTGGCGCTCGACCGGTTGGTCGGGCAGCCGCTGGGCTCGGAGTATCAGCGCCGCCAGGAAGAGCCCGGCAACCGCAGCGATGAGAACTGAGGAGTGAATAGGCAGACTGGGAATCGACTCGATGATGCCGACCCGTACAGGTCGAACGCCCAGCGTCACTGTGACTCCACCTGCCTTGCCTTCAGCTCCCTCACTGGGATCGCGACGGGGGTGTCGCTGATTGGACCAGCCTAGCCGATTCATCAGCGGATTCCCCGACATATACACGTGCCTCTATGACAACCGACACAGAAGTGAAGCAGAATGGGGTCCGTGATGACGCAGCCCAGAACTCAGCTCTTCGCCCCTGACCGTATCGCCATCCTCGGAGGTGGACCTGGAGGCTATGAGGCCGCCATGGTGGCCGCCGACGCGGGAGCCGAGGTGACGCTCATCGAGGAGAAAGGTATGGGCGGCTCCGCTGTGCTCACCGATGTGGTGCCCTCCAAGACGCTGATCGCCACCGCAGATGCCATGCGCCGGGTCAACGCTTCGACTGCTTTCGGCGTCCGGTTCGGCGAGCACAGTGCGGATCACTATGAGACCGAGGCCTGGGCGGACTTCGCCAAGGTCAATGAGCGGCTCCGCAAACTGGCAGACACCCAGTCTGCCGACATTCATGCCTCCCTGGAAGCGGCAGGCGTGCGCATCATCGCCGGGCGCGGACGCCTTGTTCCGCCTCACAGCATCGAGGTCACCACGCCCAACGGCGACACTCAGCTGATCGAGGCGGACGCCGTCCTGATCGCGACCGGTGCGCATCCTCGCGAACTCCCCAGCGCTAAGCCCGACGGCGAACGGATCCTCAACTGGACTCAGGCCTACCAGCTCACTGAGGTGCCCGAGCACATGATCGTGGTGGGTTCAGGTGTCACCGGCGCTGAGTTCGCCTCCGCCTACCGCCGTCTGGGCGCCGACGTGACTCTGGTGTCCTCCCGTGAGCAGGTGCTGCCGGGCGAGGACGCCGACGCCGCCCGCGTGCTGGAGAACTCGTTCGCCCGGGTGGGCGTGCAGGTTGCCTCCACATCGCGTGCCGAAGCCGTAGAACGCACGGAGAACGGCGTGAAGGTCACACTCACCGGCGGGCGCGTGCTGGAAGGCTCCCACTGCCTCATGGCGGTGGGCGGCATCCCCAACACCGAAGACATCGGCCTCGAGGACTGCGGAGTCCACACCACAGACTCCGGCCACATCCTGGTCGACACCGTCTCACGCACCACCGCGACCAACATCTACGCCGCCGGGGATTGCACCGGCATGATGCCGCTGGCCTCCGTCGCGGCGATGCAGGGACGCATTGCGATCGCCCACATGCAGGGCGGCGCGGTCAAGCCGCTGAAGCTGCATCAGGTCGCCTCCAATGTCTTCACCTCCCCCGAGATCGCCACCGTCGGGGTCACCCAGGAGCAGGTGGACTCCGGCAAGTACCAGGCCGATGTGGTCAAGCTCGATCTGGCGACCAACCCTCGCGCAAAGATGATGAACATTCGCGAGGGCTTCGTGAAGATCTTCTCCCGCCGAGGCTCCGGGACGGTCATTGGTGCCGTCGTCGTCGCCCCCCGCGCCTCGGAACTGATCTTCCCGCTGGCTCTGGCCGTGACTCATAAGCTGCACGTCGACGACGTCGCCACCACGTTCACCGTCTATCCCTCGCTGACCGGCTCGATCTCCGAGGCGGCTCGCCGGCTGCACCATCACGTAGGAGAGAAATGACCGATCACGTCCAGAGCGCCCCCGGCCCCGTCCCCACCCATGACCCCACCGCAGAGGAGAACCTCCGAGCCGAAGAGGCCGCCAAGGCGGTCTTAGGCGCTGCCGGAATCGACCGCATCGACCTGGCATGCACCCTCGGGTCGGGATGGGGCGGTGCTGCAGAGCAGCTGGGAGAACTCGTTGCGGAGATCGACGCCGACACGGTTCCCGGGTTCCACACCTCCGGGGTCTCCGGGCACAGCGGCACGCTCAAAGTGATTCGTGCCGCGGGGAACCGGCACGTGCTGGTCATCGGAGCCCGCACTCACTACTACGAGGGACGAGGAGTCAGCGCCGTCGCCCATGGGGTGCGCACTGCGGCGGCCGCCGGGGCCACCGTCATGGTGCTCACCAACGGATGTGGCGGCCTGAACTCCGACTGGGCCCCCGGCACGCCCGTACTGATCTCGGACCACATCAACCTCACGGGCACATCCCCCCTGCGTGGACCGCATTTTGTGGATATGACGGACCTCTACTCCCCGAGACTGCGGGACGTGGCGCGCTCGATTGATCCCAGCTTGCCCGAGGGCGTGTACGCCCAGTTCCCCGGACCCCACTATGAGACCCCGGCAGAAGTCCGCTATGCCGGGATCATCGGCGCCGATCTCGTGGGAATGTCCACCGCGTTGGAAGCCATTGCCGCCCGAGCCGCCGGCATGGAGGTCTTCGGGATCTCGTTGGTGACCAACCTCGCCGCCGGAATCTCCGAGGAGCCACTGAGCCACGAAGAGGTTCTGCAGGCCGGCAGAGAGGCCGGCCCACGCATCGCTTCGCTGCTAGCTCAGATCATCGGCCGCACACTGGAATCCGCTTAACACCCTCCCCCCCCTGGACCTGACTCAAGGAGACCCCTTTCCGTGACAGAACTGCTTCCCACCGTCCGCCGCTGGATTGAACTGGATCCCGATCCCCGGACTCGGGCTGAACTGCAGGAGCTGCTGAGCTCTGCCGAGAGCGGGGATCAAGCGGCTGAGACCACCCTGTCGCGGCTGTTCAGCGGGCGGCTCGCGTTTGGAACGGCCGGCCTTCGCGCGGAGCTCGGGCCTGGCCCGATGCGGATGAATCGTCTGGTAGTGCGGCAGACAGCAGCGGGACTCCTCCGTTACGCCACGGAGACGCTGTCTCAGGCGCGCACCGCAGTAGACAATCCGCACGACGTCGAGGGGCCTCGGGCCCACCGCATCGTGATCGGCTACGACGCTAGGCACCAGTCTGACGAGTTCGCCTTTGAGACGGCGGCGCTCTTTAGCTCCGCCGGGTGGGACGTGCATCTCTTCGACAAACCCACCCCCACTCCCCTGCTCGCCCGTCAGGTGCTGGTGCTCGATGCTGAGATCGGCATCATGGTCACCGCGAGCCACAATCCGCCCCGGGACAACGGATACAAGGTCTACCTCGGTGGAGAGCTCTCGCGGTTCCTGGAGCCGGACGGCCACGGTGTCGGGGCCCAGATCGTGTCTCCTGTGGATCGAGAGATCGCCGACGCTATCGCCGAGACCGTCGGGGAAGACTTCGCGGAGTCCTCGGCGACGCCGGCCGCAACTGCTGAGGCACAGGTTCACCGCCCCCACGGTGTGACCACTATTGGACAGCAGGCACGGGACTCCTACCAGCAGGAGGCCCTCGAGCTCCTGGACCCCGAGACCTACCCGCACCGCGATCTCCGGATCGTCTACACAGCCATGCACGGCGTCGGCGGCGAGGCGGTCACCAGCCTCCTCCGCGCGGCCGGATTCGCGGAGGTCATCCCCGTCGCCGAGCAGTTCGAACCCGACCCCGAGTTCCCGACCGCGGCATTCCCGAATCCGGAGGAGGCAGGAGCGCTGGATCTGGCCCTTCACGCGGCACAGGAGCATCAGGCCGATCTGGTACTGGCCAACGACCCGGACGCCGACAGGCTCTCTGCGGCCGTGTTCGACGAAGAGGCTGGTCAGTGGCGTCAGCTCAGCGGCGATGAAATGGGCGCACTGCTGGGCCGCCACCTGTTGGAGCGCGGTCCTCTGCGTGAGGGATGGCAGACGACCGGTACCGGTGAATCCACCGAGCCCGCCGTGGCGAACTCGGTCGTGTCCTCGCGCCTGCTGGGACGCCTGGCCGCAGGCCGTGGAGTCACTCATGCGGACACGCTCACCGGATTCAAGTGGCTGGCCCGCGTACCTAATATCGTCTTCGGTTACGAGGAGGCGATCGGGTTCGACGTCGATCCGGTCCACGTTCGCGACAAAGACGGCGTCTCCGCAGCCCTCATCTTCAGCGAACTCGTTGCCGATCTCAAGGCCAAGGGAACCAGCGTGGTGCAGGCTCTGGACGAGATCGCCGCGGAAGCGGGGCTCTTCCTCACGTCGCAGGTGACGGTCAAGGTCGATGACCTCTCACAGCTAGGCCGGGTCACTGCGGCCCTGCGCGCCGATCCGCCGAGGGAGATCGCGGGCTCCCGCGTGGTGGAGTCCCTGGACCTCACACAAGAACCCCTCCCCGGCCAGGAGTTCTCCGAAGCGAGGTCCACCGACGCCCTCATCTGGTTCACTGAGTCCGACGATCGGGTGATTGTCCGGCCCTCAGGCACCGAGCCCAAGGTCAAGTGCTACCTGGAGGCGGTCTCGGCACCGGCGTCAGAGTCCGCCGAAGACATTGCCCGTGCCCGGAGCGTCGCGGCAGAGCGACTCGAGCAACTCCGGGAATCCATGACCTCTCTGCTGAAGAAATGAGCGGCCCCATGCCAGAACCTTCGGCCCCCGCGCCCGCACAGATCGCTGCCGTCATCGACCACACCGCGCTGAAGCCGGACACCGACGAGAAGACCATCCGACGCGTCGTCGGTGAGGCGCTGGAGCACGGCTTTGCCTCGGTCTGCGTCAACCCGCGCTGGGTTCCCCTGGTGGCGGCTGAGCTCGCCGGCAGCGAGGTCCGCACCTGCACCGTCATCGGGTTCCCCCTGGGAGCATCCACCACCCACACCAAAGTGGCCGAAGCCCAGGAAGCCGTCGAGCTCGGGGCCGATGAGATCGACATGGTCATCGATATCGCTGCGGCCAATGCCGGCCAGTCCGCGGAGCTTCAGGCGCAGATCGCCGCAGTGGCAGCGGTAGTGCACGCCTCGGGCGCGCTACTGAAGGTGATTATTGAAACTGCTCTGCTCACCCAGGAGGCCAAGGAGCTGGCTTGCCGCGCCGCGGAAGCGGCGGGCGCAGATTTCGTGAAGACCTCCACAGGCTTTGCCGGAGGCGGTGCCACAGTGGAGGACATCAGCCTCATGCACCGCCTGGTGGGAGGCCGTCTGGGCATCAAGGCCTCGGGCGGAGTGCGAACCTATGAGGACGCGGTGGCGCTGCTCAACGCGGGCGCCACACGCCTCGGGGCAAGCGCCTCTCTTGATATCGTAGGGGCAGGACACAACGGCTCGACCAGTGACTACTGAGTCCCGGGCCTACACAGGACTTTCTGAGGAGACCACATGATCGACGCCAAAGGCAACGTCAAAGCCTACTCCGGACAGGGCCACTTCCTGGGCAACCTGGTGGCATTCCTGTTCGTCTTCGGCATTCTGCTGGGCTCCATGTTCGCCCTGAACTTCTGGGACCTGGATCAGGTCTGGCTGCCGGGTCTGCTGTTCCTGGGTCTCTATGCAGGCGCCTTCCTGATCGCCAAGGAAGTCATCGGCCGTTCCGACAGCCTCGAGGAGCAGCGCCTCCACGGCGAGCACGGCGAGCCCCTGGATGCTATGGCTTCTCGCGCGGCCGAATCCCACGCCCCCACGGGTGAGCGGAAGGCGACTGCACAGCGCTGATATTGCTAACGCGCTCGTCGCCGTGGGCGACGAAGGAGGGCCCTGCCAATATACCGGCGGGGCCTTCCTTCGTTCGTGAGGATGGTGCTGACGTCCCCTCGAGCAGGTCGTGACGTCGTGAGGCCTAGGGAGCGAACAGGCCCTGGTAGACCTCGTGAAGCCAGGTCAGCAGCGCAGAATCCGTCAGGTCCTCCCCGCCCAGCCTCGCGGTCTGGGGCTTGGGCAGCAGAATCTGCTGCAGGCTCTCCTTGTACTGGGCGCCCTTGTACATACGTTCCATGCGCAGCTGCCTCGACTCCGGCAGCTCTTGCACGGGGGCAAACCGAATGAACTTGCCCTGGACTCCCACATCAGTGATGCCCACGGTTCGCACGCGATTGCGGAAGCGCGCCACCTCGACGAGGTTCTGAGCGGCCTCCGGCAGCTCGCCGTAGCGGTCAGTCCACTCCGTGACGACCTCGTCGACCTTCTCGTCCGTATCTGCGGCGGCAAGTTTGCGGTAGCCCTCCAGCCGCAGCGGCTCCGAGGGCACAAACTCAGTCGGCAGATGTGCGTTGACCGGCAGTTCGATCTTGACCTCCTGGGGCTGGGTGTCCTCCTCGCCTCGGTAGTCAGCCACCGCCTCCCCGACCATTCGCAGGTAGAGATCGAACCCGACTCCTTCAATGTGCCCGGATTGTTCTCCACCGAGCAGGTTTCCGGCGCCGCGCAGCTGAAGGTCCTTCTTGGCCAGCTGGAAGCCTGCGCCGAGCTCATTGTGAGCAGCGACCGCCTTCAGCCGTTCCAGTGCGTCCTCACCCAGGGGCTTCTCCGCCGGATACAGGAAGTAGGCATACGCCCGCTCGCGGGAGCGTCCCACGCGTCCGCGCAGCTGATGCAGCTGAGAGAGTCCGAAGGCCGATGCCCGGTCCACGATGAGCGTATTAGCGTTGGAGATGTCCAGGCCAGTCTCGATGATGGTGGTTGAGACCAGCACGTCGAACCGGCGCTCCCAGAAGTCATTGACGATCTGCTCCAGGCGCGCCTCGCCCATCTGGCCGTGAGCAACCTCGACCCGTGCCTCCGGCACGAGCTCACGGACCCGGGCGGCCACCCGGTCAATGTCCGCGACCCGGTTGTGGACGTAGAACACCTGCCCCTCGCGCATCAGCTCCCTGCGCACAGCCGCCGAGACCTGCTTGTCCGTATAGGGGCCCACGTAGGTGAGCACCGGGTGGCGTTCCTCGGGCGGAGTGTTCAGCTCGGAGGTCTCACGAATACCCGCCAGAGACATCTCCAAGGTGCGCGGAATCGGGGTCGCGGTCATGGCCAGGACATCCACGTTGGTGCGCATCTTCTTCAGCTGCTCTTTGTGCTCGACGCCGAAGCGCTGCTCCTCGTCGATGATGACCAGGCCCAGGTCTTTGAACTGGACCTCCTTGGAGAGCAGGCGGTGGGTCCCGACGACGACGTCGATGCTCCCCTCCTTCAGTCCCTGCATGACTTCCTTCGACTCCTTGGTCGTCTGGAAGCGTGAGAGGGCGCGCACGCGCACGGGGAAGCCTGCGTAGCGTTCGGTGAACGTCTCATAGTGCTGTGAGACCAGCAGGGTTGTCGGCACCAGAACGGCCACCTGCTTGCCGTCCTGCACAGCCTTGAACGCGGCACGGATGGCGATCTCCGTCTTGCCGAAGCCCACGTCTCCGGAGATGAGCCGGTCCATGGGGACTTCCGCCTCCATGTCGCGCTTGACCTCTTCCATTGCGGAGAGCTGGTCCGGGGTCTCCACATAGGGGAAGGCGTCCTCGAGCTCGTTCTGCCACGGGGTGTCCGGGCTGAAGGCGTGCCCGCGCGATGCCATGCGCGCGGCGTAGAGCCGGATGAGCTCAGCGGCGATCTCCTTGACCGCCTTCTTCGCCTTGCGCTTAGTCGCAGCCCAGTCACTGCCGCCCATCTTGGAGAGCTTGGGCTCATCGCCGCCGACGTACTGGGAGACCTGATCCAGCTGGTCGGTGGGGACCATCAGGCGGTCCTTGGGACCGTTGCGCTTGGACGGGGCGTACTCCAGCACCATGTACTCCCGCATGCCCGCGGTACCGGCACGGATGGCCTGCGGCGAGCCCACAGGACGCTGGATCAGCTCCACGAACTGGCCCACGCCGTGCTGCTCGTGGACCACAAAGTCACCCTTGGAGAGGCTCAGCGGGTCCACCGCGTTCTTCCGGCGTCGGGCAGCGCGTCGGCCGCCGCGCGATCCGTCCTGGCGGATCGAGCGCCCGAGCATCTCCGACTCGGTCAGCAGCGCAAGCTGCAGCTCATCCAGCGCGAAGCCTTCGGAGACGTTGGCGGTGGTGACGGTGATGACTCCCGGGGCAGGAGCAGAGGTCAGAGTCTCGACCAGTTCGTGCGGCACCGAGTGCTCGTCGAGGAGCTCCGCAACACGTGCCGCTGAGCCCGACCCTGCGGTGGTCACCACAACCGACCACTGGTCCCGGGCACGGCCGGCGAGGAACTCCATGACCTGTTCCACGCTGCCCCGGTAACCGATGGGCTCACGCGAGGCGATGGAGACGATGTCAGCGTCCTGCTCAAGTTCGGCATCGAGGCCCAGGGAGGTGATGGACCACCATCCGCTGCCGTGGTTCAGAGAAGCTTCCCTGGTATCGGCGAGGGTGGCGAATGCACCGGACTCCAGGGAGTTCTGCTCGTCCTCCGTGATCGTCAAGGGCGCAGCAGCACCGTCGGAGGAGGCCTGCCACGCCGCGGCCAGGAACTCTTCATTGGTGGCGGCCAGGTCATGGGCACGTGTGCGGACCTTCTCCGGCTCCACCAGCAGCGTCAGCGAACCTTCGGGCAGCTCAGCCACCAGTGGAACCATCTTCTCCGCGAGAACCGGCGTGAGAGACTCCATGCCTTCGGCGGCCTGCTTCTGACTGATCTTCTCCAGCAGATCCACGGCGTGGGGCATGGTGGCCATGAGCGCTTTGGCACGCGCGGCGACGTCGTCGGTGATCAGCAGCTCACGGCACGGAACCGCGTGCAGGGTCTGCGGAGCCTCCTCCGACTCCAGGGACAGCTGGTCGGCCACGGAGAACCAGCGCATCTGCTCGACCTCGTCGCCGAAGAACTCCACACGCACCGGGTGGGTCTCATTCGGGGGGAAGATGTCGAGGATGCCACCGCGCACGGCGAACTCGCCGCGGCGCGTCACCATGTCCACACGGCTGTAGGCGGCGCCGGCCAGACGAGCGACGACGTCGTCGAACTCGTAGAACTCCCCGGTGCTCAGCGTCACCGGCTGCAGGTCCCCCAGACCGGCCACGATCGGCTGGATCACCGCGCGGACAGGTGCGACGACGACGTCAATCTTCCCCGCCTCCTCGGGGTGGGCGAGCCGACGCAGCACGCCCAGGCGACGGCCGACCGTGTCCGAGCGTGGGGACAGTCGTTCATGGGGCAGTGTTTCCCAGGACGGGAAGTGGGCCACCTGCGCCTCGGGTGCGAAGGCCGTCAGGGACGAGACCAGCTCATCGGCCTCGCGTTCAGTAGCGGTCACAGCCAGCACTACGCCCTCCGGGTGGGCGGAGCGCAGGCCTTGAGAGATCTCGGCCAGCAGCGCGGGGCGGAGTCCTGCGGTCGCCGCGATCTGGAGTTCGTCAGTTCGCTCGGCCGCGGGGTGCTGCGCCGCTGAGACCACGCGGGCGTAGGAAGAGCTTGCCGTCAGGGCCGCGCGCAGACCAGAAAGAGCCATGGAGAGAGTAAGCCTCGCTTGCAACGAATAAGAGGAAGGGATTCGACCGCAGACCAGAATACCCGTCATGGCTGGGCACAGGCACCTGACCGATTTCCGCTAGACGCAGGGGCAAGCAGAGGGTGGGATAAGGGGTATGGATGAGCGCATGCAGGTGGCCGAAGGGAACTGGGCTGTGCAGTACCGAGCTGTGCAGTCCCGGGACACCCGGTTCGACGGCCAGTTCGTTTTTGCGGTCTCCTCAACGGGTATCTACTGCCGCCCCTCCTGCCCGGCGCGAACGCCCAAGCCTGAGAACGTCAGGTTCTTCTCCACCTCAGCCGCGGCTCATGAGGCCGGGTATCGTGCGTGCAAACGCTGCCTGCCCGAGGCGACTTCGGGAACACCGGAGTGGAACCTGCGGCACGATCTCGTGGGACGTGCGATGCGTTTGATACGTGACGGGGTGATGAACGACGGCGGCGTGGAGGCTCTGAGCCAGCGACTGGGGTACAGCCCCCGCCATCTGACCCGGGCCCTGAGGGAGGAGCTCGGCGCCGGCCCTGCCGCATTGGCACGGATTCATCGCGCCCAGACAGCCCGGTCCCTGCTGCTGAGCACCGATCTCACGGCGGCCGAGATCGCCTTTGCCTCCGGCTTCGGCTCGGTGCGTCAGTTCAATGACACGATGCGAACGGTTTTCGACGCCACACCGCGACAGATCCGGGCACGACGTCGTCCTGCCTCTGCACCGGCGCTGCGCAACTCTGGGCCCGCCATCGACCTTCCAGGTCACCCAGGGGCGCCGGAGCCGGCGCTGACCGTGCCACTGGCCCTGCCGGTACGCCATCCCTTCGACGCCCATGGTGTCTTCACATTTCTCGCCGAACGCGCGCTGTCCGGTATGGAGACGGCGCAGATACAGAGCCAGCGCCTGGTCTACGCCAGAACCCTGTGGCTGCCTCATGGACCGGGCGCCGTGGAGATCACCGCCGTACAGCGCGGTGGTCGCTGGGACCTATACCTTCGCTGCGAACTAACCTCCCTGGCGGACACGGCTGCCGCGGTGGCAGCAGCACGGCGCCTGATGGATCTGGACGCCGATCCTGAGGCTGTCGATACCGCGTTGTCCCGCGACCCGCACCTGGCGGCTGCTGTCGGGAAACGGCCGGGGATACGCCTGCCCGGCAGCGTAGACGCGGCCGAATACCTTGTGCGCGCGATCGCCGGCCAGCAGATCTCCGTTCGGGCAGCCAGGGGCCATCTCACCCGGATGGAGGCCCTGTTGGGACGTCCCTACGCGTCGTCTTTTCCAGGCCTGGATCGTCTCTTCCCCACGATGGAGGACATCCTGGCCGGGATTCCCGAACAGACACCCGGGCGGCCCCCGGATCCCGAACGCCCGCTGCGGCTTCCCGCACGCTCGATCCGTACCATCCGCATCGCCGCTCAGGCCGTGCTCGACGGCACTCTCGATCTGCATCCGGGAGTCCATCCCGAAGCCCTGCGGAAGGCGCTGGTTGAGCTGCCCGGCATCGGAGAATGGACCGCGGCCTATCTCCTGCTGCGCACCCAGTCTCATCCAGATGTCTGGATGACCGGTGACGTCGCGCTGATCGCCGGCGCCAAAGCCCTAGGTCTCCTGACCGAAGACCAGTCCGGTCCCCCCGCTCATCGGGCCCTCGCCGAGCAGGCGCGCAGGTGGGCGCCCTGGCGCTCCTATGCCGCCATGCACTTGTGGGCATCAGTGCCCCCTCCCGCGAAAGGACAGCGTCCATGAACACGATCACCGTCAGCGCCACGACCACCCCGGACGGTGTGTTCACCGTACTCAGCGACCCGGACCATGTGCTCGCGGCGGGATGGACATCCGATCCTGAATCGCTGCTGGCGCTCGTTCATCCCAGCCTGCGAGCACCTCTGATCGGCCGCGGCTCCCGTTCGTCATCGTCCTCAGGGACCGCGGTCCAGGCACTGCAGGCCGTGGACGCCTACTACCAGGGAGAGCCTGCGTTACTGCGAACTGTGCCGGTGAGGCAGCGTTCCACGCCGTTTCGTGAACTCGCCTGGGCCGTACTGCACGACGTTGAGCTGGGCGCGCCGCTGACCTACAGCCAGTACGCGGCTCGCATCGGCCGACCCTCCGCTGTGCGCGCCGCTGCTGCGGCCTGTGCTGTCAATGCTGCGGCCCTGTTCGTTCCCTGTCACCGCGTCCTGCGCACCGATGGGACCCTGGGCGGCTTCCGGTACGGGCTGCCGCTAAAGCACCGTCTCCTGCAGCGGGAAGAGGACTTTCTGCGGGAGACGACGGTGCCGCGTGCGCACGTCGCGGCCAGACCATGAAGCGGCGCTGAACGTTGAGGAAGGAACCCTCGCTTGTCTCAAGGCCTGCAAACCGCAAAGATCTGTCTGTGACGCCTCGCACTCCCGCGCCGGCCCTCCCAGAGGCCTCCGGCGCGCCCTCCCCCTCCCGCTCGATGCTGCCCCTGGGCGCTGTCCTTCTCACCGTGCTGATGTGGGCCTCGACCTTCGTCATCATGCGGTGGGCCGCGCCCGACATCGGGCCCGGTCCTCTCGCACTGCTTCGGCTGATCGCCGGATCGGCCACGCTGACCCTGCTCGTGCTGTGGATGCGACGAGGACGCCCCATCCTGCCTCGCGGTCGTGGACTATGGCTGACAGCAGCCTTCGGGGTGACCTGGTTCGCCGTCTACACCCTGGTCTTCAACTGGGCAGGTCACTTCCTCGACGCCGGCACGGTCGCTATGGTGGTCAACTTCGCTCCCCTGATGGTGGGGATCGGAGCGGTGGTGTTCTTCAAGGAGGAGTTCTCGCGCAAGCTGTATACGGGGATGCTCATCTCCTTAACCGGCATCGGTCTGATCACCCTGGCAGGCAGCACCGGACAGCTGGCGCTCGCAGGCCTTGCCGTGGCCTTCGTCGCGGCGCTGCTCTACGCCGGGGGCATGCTCCTGCAGAAGCTCGTGCTGAGGGACGTGGACCCTCTGACGGCCACGTGGCTGGGGTGCATGGCCGGAACTATCGCCCTGCTGCCTTTTGCCCACAGCACCGTGACGGCCTGGGGCGAACTGCCGGCTGAGACGATGCTCGCCGCAATCTACATGGGCATCGGGCCTTCGGCTCTGGGCTTCTGGTTCTGGGGGTACGCGATGAACCACTTCCCCACCGGAAAGGTTGCCTCGGCGACGCTTGCTGTTCCCGCCGTCGTCGTGATCATGTCCGCCCTGACCCTGGGAGAGGTCCCGCCCCTGCTGGCGATCATCGGCGGAGCCGTCTGCCTCACAGGTGTGGGCATCGCGCAGCTGCGCCGGCCCCGTCGCCGCCGCCCAGGTCAGGCGACGCACGCGGCCCAGATGACGTAAAAAGTCGCGGGCAGGACGATCTCTGCCTACGTGCGTTACCCTAGTTCTGCTTCCAGAGAGTGACGGCGAGGTAACACCAACCTCACAGGATCCTTTATTCGTCACTCACCAACCCCATGTTCACGGGTGGTTCAGGATCACGAAGCGGCCTGTTTCCTTGGCGCGGCAGCACCCACGCCGTGCGAAGTTGTTCGGAACGGGCAAGAGCAGCAGTGGAGACCCCATATCTGTGATTGAACTCAAGGACGTCCGCAAGGTCTATCCCGGCGGCGTCACCGCCCTTGACTCTGTCAACCTCAGCATCGGCGCCGGCAGCATCCATGGCATCGTCGGCCGCTCCGGCGCGGGCAAGTCCACGCTGATCCGATGCCTGACGGGCCTGGAGAAGATCACCTCCGGCAGCATCAGCATCGACGGAAAGAGCATGGACGGGGCCACCGGCGCCGAGCTCATGAAGGCACGTCGTGCCATCGGCATGGTCTTCCAGCACGTGAACCTCCTGGATTCCCGGACCGCGGCCAAGAACATCGCCCATCCGCTGGAGATTGCTGGCGTCCCGCGCTCCCAGCGCCGGGCACGGGTCAAGGAGCTGCTGGAGCTGGTGGGGCTGTCAGACCGGGCTGATAACTACCCGTCCCAGCTCTCGGGAGGCCAGAAGCAGCGCGTCGGCATTGCTCGCGCCCTGGCGGCAGAGCCCCGCGTCCTGCTCTGTGACGAACCGACCTCCGCCCTGGACTCGGCGACTACGCGCCAGATCCTTCAACTGATCCGCTCCCTGCGAGACCGACTGGGAATCACGGTCATCATCATCACCCACGAGATGTCGGTGGTGCGCGAGGTCTGCGACTCCGTCTCGCTACTGGAGAACGGCCGCGTCAGTCGCAGCGGCGATCTGCTCGAGGTCATCTCCGACACCTCGTCACCGCTGTCCAAGGAGCTCATCTCCCTGCCTCCCACAGCCGCACTTGAGCCGGGTCAGCAGCTCATCGAAGTGCTGCTCGCAGAATCCGACCAGGTCCGGCACATCGGAGATCTCTTCGCCCTCCTTTCCGAGCACGCCCTCGATGTCCGTGTTGAGGCCGGCTCCATCGAGACCATCCAGGGAAAACAAGTCGGAAGGCTCCATCTCCGTCCTGCTGACCCCCTGAGCGCACAGCGCGCTCTGGACGTGCTCAGCACAGCCGGACTCCACGCCGAGATCACCACTGCCGAGGAAGTGGCAGCCGAACAGGCTGCCGCCGAAGCGCAAGAGGAGGAGAACCGCTGATGCTCTCTGCCAGCGAGCAGCTGTGGCTCGAGAACCCCGTCATCGAGCGCTTCCTCATCGACGCGATCCTCGAGACGCTCTACATGACCGGCGCCACGGGCCTCTTCACCGCTCTGTTCGGCCTTCCCCTGGGAATCCTGCTGTTCAACGTCGGCCCCAAAGGTCTCAAACCCATGGGCCTGCTCTACCGCGTGCTCAGCGTCATTGTCGACTTCGCCCGCGCTGTCCCGTTCATCATCCTCATGATCTGGATCATCCCCTTCACCCGACTAATCGTGGGTTCCGCGATCGGCTGGGAGGCCGCAGTCGTGCCGCTGACCATCGGGGCCATACCGTTCTTCGCACGGATGGTGGAGAACTCGCTGCGCGAGGTCTCCTGGGGCAAGGTTGAGGCAGTGCGCATGATGGGCGCCTCGGACCTGCACGTGACGTGGAACGTCCTGTTGCGCGAAGGACTGCCGGGGATTGTCGGAGGCTTCACCATCACCATCGTCACCCTCATCAGCTTCACCGCTATGGCCGGGGCTGTCGGCGGTGGCGGCTTGGGGCAGCTGGCCATCAACTACGGATACAACCGCTACATGGGCGATGTCATGCTGCTCTGCGTGATTCTGCTGGTCATCATCGTCACGGCGGTGCAGTACACCGGTAACTTCATCGCCCGTCGCATCGACCATCGCTGATCCTCTTCTGCGGAAGAGACGCCCAGCTTTCGAGTTTCGCTCACCATTGAAAGGAACGCACACCATGTCACACCGCACCTTCCGCTCCCTTGGCATCGCGGCCACCGCTGCGGCAGCCCTAGTGCTCTCCGCCTGCGGCGGCAACGGCAACGGCGACGACGCCGAAGAGGGTCAGGCCGGCACCGAGAATGAGGAGGGCCTGGTCGAACTGACCGTCGGGGTCTCTCCTGTTCCGCACGGTCAGATTCTGCAGTTCATCAACGACGAGCTGGCCGAAGAGGCCGGACTCTCCCTGCAGATCGAGGAGTTCACGGACTACCAGATCCCCAACGAGGCCCTGGACTCCGGCGAGCTCGATGCCAACTACTTCCAGCACGAGCCCTGGTTCGACGCTGAGGTGGAGCAGCACGGCTACGACATCGTCCACTTTGAAGGCGTGCACATCGAGCCCTTCGCTCTCTACTCCTCGCAGTACGACGACGTCGCCGACCTTCCCGAGGGTGCGACCATCGCATTGAACAACGACCCCTCCAACCAGGCGCGTGGCCTGGTGCTGCTGCAGGATGCAGGTCTGATCACCCTGGACTCAGGCGTGGACGAGCAGTCCGCCACTATTCTCGATGTCCAGGACAACCCGCAGGACTTCACCTTCATCGAGGCCGATGCCGCCGCTCTGACGCGCACCCTCGACGATGTGGATGCGGCTGTCATCAACGGCAACTTCGCCATGGAGGCGGGCCTGTCCCCCACCGAGGACGGCCTGCTGGTCGAGTCCGGCGAGGACAACCCCTACGCCAACTTCCTCGCCGTGCGCAGCGAGGACGAGGACAACGAGGCCATCGCTACGCTGCAGGAGCTGCTGACCTCGGATGAGGTCCGTGACTACATCGAGGAGAACTGGACCGACGGCGAAGTTCTGCCCGCCTTCTGAGCACCACAGAGTGAGCAGGGACGAGTTCCCTGACGGATCATCTATCGGCCGCCGATGCCCCAACAGGGCCTCGGCGGCCTTTCCGTGTGCCGGAGCAAGGCCCGACGCAGGAGAAATTACTCGGCGGGGTTGTAGATCACCGCCATGAAGAGGGGCCAGCCGGTCTCCTCATGGACGATACGCAGCGTATAGGGCCTGTCGACGCGCAGCTCCACCGGGTCCTCCTCCTCCAAGGGTCCGGAGGTGATCATGGAGATTTCAGTGACACCGGCCGCCACAGTGCCCTCTTCATCCACCTGGAGCACCACCTGGTGGGACACTTGCCCCAACTCCCCCGCTGCCAGGGGCGAGAGATCGTCTCCGCCAACGGTGGCTGCCAGTCCCTGGTCCTGGAGTAGCGGAATCAGCTCCGCGCTGGTCTCCAGGTCCAGGACGGGCATCGTCACATCTACCCGCTGGGAGGTACCCGCCTCGCCGAACGCTTCGTCGATGGCGGCCCAGTCCCGGGCGGTGAACTGGGCAGGGTCCGTTCCGGCGTCGGGGAGCACCACATCCATCGAGAATCTCTCGGTGTAGGGCAGGCGCACGGCCTGGGCCCCGTCGTGCTCGGCATAGGGGACATCCACCGTCTGGCGCATCATGGGCACCTCAACCGTGCCGCCGGAGAGAGTGGTGAACTCCCGGTCCGCGGTGTTCGCCGGGTCAAAGGGTGAGCGCCACTGAGCTGCCATGAGCACCGCGTTCTGCAGGACAAACTCGATGTTGGGATCAGGGGCGACGATGGCGGACTCCTCGATCAGACCTCCGGTGTGATGATGGACCCAGGCATCGAGGAGTTCCTTGGACTCCGCGTCCCCGAAGTCGGTACTGACGAGTCCGGCATCAAAGTAGCGTGACAACGCATCCAGTACGTCGTCGTCGACATCCGCTCCCTGTTGCAACACGAGCTGATTCGCCAGGTGAAGCAGCGGTGCCTCGGGCAGCTCCTCGTCCTGGACCAGCGCAGGGTCGCCGTCATAGTCCAGCACAGCACTTTGCAGGGCGCTGAAGGCATGGGAGCGCTCGTCACCGGCAGCACCGAGGAACTCGTCCAGCTCGGCCGCCGCCGGGCCCTGTGCTCCTTCGGCGAGCATGGCCAGCGCGACCGTCAGCGAGGCTGGAGAGATGACCGCGTTGGTCTCTCCCTGACTCAGGTCCGCCAGCGCCGAGGTTCCAAACGCAGTGGTGCGGTCCACGACGTCGGCGACTGCCGTGGCGGAGGAAAGCGACGCCGGTTCATAGACGACGTCTGAGCGAATGTCGTGCTGCTGCGGATCCGGTGCCGTCTCGGCACCGCAGGACGTCAGCGCTAAGCCGCCCAGCGCCGCGCCGGCTAGTGCCGTGCGAGAAATATTCACACCCCGTGCCATATCCGAAGCATACAGAACGGGCGGTAGCTGAGTCAGGGGTTGAGAATCAGACTGCGGTGGCCCGCGCGTGAACCACCGGCAACTGGAACGACAGCCCGACGGGTGGTCAAGAGCGAACACCGATCGCGGCAGGCGACTAGCCCCCACATACAGAAGGAGCCCCGGATATCCGGAGCTCCTTGTTCATCTGAGTGGAGGTAACGGGACTCGAACCCGTGACCTTCTGCATGCCATGCAGACGCGCTACCAGCTGCGCCATACCCCCATATTTAGCTCTTTTGCCTTTCGGACCTCGCCGTTGGCAACCCCTATACTTTACACCGCTGAGGTGAACCCAGGCAAATCGGCGCGATTATCACCCAAGCTCCCTAGGCGACCTCGGACTCGTCCGTTTCGATACCGAGATCCACCTTCGGCACATCCGCGTAGAGGCGGTCCAGGCCATAGACGGCGCGCTCCTCCTCATGCTGAACGTGAACCACCATGTGGCCGTAGTCCATCAACACCCAGGTTCCGGAATCCCGGCCTTCCCGGCGCAGGGGGGCCGAACCGTGCTTCTCCTTGAGCTGGACCTCGATCTCGTCGCAGATAGCGTTGATCTGCCGGTCGGAGGGAGCCGAGCACACGAGGAAGGCGTCTGTGATGCCCAGGCGCTCCCCGACGTCGTAGCCGAAGATATTCGTGGCCAACTTATCGGATGCCGCAGCCGCGGCCGTGCGCAGCTCGGCCAGTACAAGGTCAGGAACAGTCATAGTCACTCCAGATCAGAGCACAAAATAGATCACGAGGCCGATGGCGATCACCAGCAGCACAGAAAGGATGATGACCAACCAGAGCAGCATGTTCTGACGGTCCGCCTGGCGGGAGGTCTCATCCACCAGCTTGTCCAGGTCGAGCCCGTGGGCTCCGCGCGCATGGACGGGCTCAATCGAACCCGTCGCGTATTCGGTGTACTCCCCCTCATCTTCGAGGGAGTCGCGCAGGGTCTTGCGGGTAATGACCTCCGACTCGGGGCGCTCCCGGCGACGCCGTTTGCGCTCCTCACGTTCGGCGGCTTCCCGTTCCTGCCGCTGGCGCTCCTGGTTAGCCTGCATGGCCTTGGCGGCCAGGGCCTGCTGCTTCTTCAGCAGCTCCGGATCCACCGTCCCTGGATCATCGATCCGTGCGATCGCACCGGTGACCTGGTCCAGCTCCGCCAGCAGTTCCGGGCTCATGCGCGGGATGGACTCGGTGTCGCGCAGCAGACGGCGTGCACGGCGCGAGGCCGGCACGGGAGCCTCCTCCTCGACACCGGCCTCGGGAGTCTCAGCCGACTTGGCCGATGCTGTGGAGTCGTCCTTCGCCCTGTCTCCGGAGGGCGTCTCTTCCGACGACGAATCCTGAGCGGATGCCTCCGCAGGAGCTGATTCGTCGGTGTCATCGGACAGTTCGCCCAGATCCTCCAGCGGGAGGTCGATGAGTTCAGTGACGGCATCCGCCACGTCCTCCTCGGGACGCGCGGGGTCTTCATCAACCGCGGGCTCAGGAAGCGGCGCCTCTGGGGCCTCCGCCTCGGAGCTATCAGTGCTCTCGGGCTCTGTTGTGGGCTCCTCGTCTGCGCCGGAGTCGACCGCGTCAGCGATCTCCTCTTCCGGCCGTGCGGGATCCTCGTCCGCGGTCGGTTCGGGCAGCGGCGACTCCGTGGTGGGGTGCTCCCCCTCCAGCTCGTCGTCAGTGCTGGGATCCAGCTCGTCCTCGGACGCGGCGTCCTCTTCGGGCTGAGCCTCAGAGCTGCCACCGGACTCGGCTGCCTCAACGGCATCTACGGTCCGATGCAGTTCCTCCTCTGCGGGGGAATCGTCGGCCACGGGAGAATGTGCCGGCTCATCCTGCTCCGCGGCATCAACTGACTCATCAGCGCTTTGGGAACCCGGAAAGCCTGCAACGGCGGCGGCCTCGTCGGCCTCGACGGCGGGGTTCTGCTCAACGCTCGCATCCGCCACTGTATCGACGTCGGCGTCGACGAACTCCGCCTCCTGGTCCAGCTCTGCACCGGAGGCCAGGGTGTCCTCGGCGGCCTGAGCCTCCTCCTGGGCCTCACGCTGAGCTGCCAGCTCGGCTTCACGGCGACGGCGCAGTTCCTTTCGGGAGACAGGCAGATAGCGCGAACGCAGGTCATCGCCTGCGTCCGGGAACTGCTCGTCGTAGTCCGCGCTCATCGTGAAGCCTCCTGGTGGTTTTCGTCCATGGTATGCGTTTGCGACTCCTCCGACGTGGTGTTCAGAGCGCGTGTGGCCGAATTCTCCCGGTAGAGACGATGTTTGGTGATGTACTGCACCACGCCGTCGGGGACGAGGTACCAGACTGGCTTGCCCGCCTTGGCGCGGGCACGCAGATCAGTAGAGCTGATGGCCATCGCTGGAATCTCCATCAGAGAGATCTGCTCGGTGCGGCCAAAGTCCTCACTGACGTATCCGGGGCGCGTGACGGAGACGAAGTGGGCCAGCTCCCAGAGCTCCTCCACGTTCTTCCACGACATGATCTGGGCCATCGCGTCTGCCCCGGTGATGAAGAACAGCTCGGCCTCGGGATAGAGCCGGGCAAAGTCGCGCAGCGTATCAATGGTGTAGGTGGGGCCGCCTCGGTCAATATCCACGCGGGATACCGTGAACCGCGGATTGGAGGCGGTCGCAATGACCGTCAGCAGATACCGGTGCTCGGCCTCGGTGACCTCGCGGTCGGCCTTCTGCCACGGCTGCCCAGTGGGCACGAAGATGACTTCATCCAGATTGAACTCGGCAGCCACCTCTGAGGCGGCCACCAGGTGCCCGTGGTGGATCGGGTCAAACGTGCCGCCCATGATGCCCAGGCGCAGACGTCGTCGTCCGTCCTCCGGCAGCTGAGATGAGGAGAGGCGTGAGATCAAGGAGTCTCTTCGAATCCCCGTCAGTGGTCGCTGTTGGGGTCAGCCGGCAGTTTCTTGCCCTTGTTGGCAAAGCCGAGGGTGACCAGCAGCGCCAGCATCAGCAGAATGAACATGATCACGCCGAACCACTCGGCGGGCATCGGCAGCTCGTATCCGTGGTTCTCATCGGCCAGCAGCGCAAGAATGGGCAGGTTCATGCCTCTCCTCTACTCGTCAAAGTCGTTGACTGAAAATCTTCCCCACAGTCTACAGGGGATCACTGCTGACGCAGGTCAGCTCCGCACGGCACGGCGTCCGCACTCTCCAGGGAGGCCGCAGTGCCCGCTTCTAGGGACGGATCTGTCCCTCACCGCGGACGATCCACTTGGCAGTGGACAGTTCGCCCATCCCCATGGGTCCGCGGGCATGCATCTTCTGAGTGGAGATGCCAACCTCCGCACCGAGGCCGAACTGTCCGCCGTCGGTAAACCGGGTGGAGGCGTTGACTACTACGGCGGCTGCATCGACCTCGGCCACGAAGCGGTCCGCATGGGTGACCGAGTCGGTGATGATGGCCTCAGTGTGTCCGCTGGAGTACCGGGTGATGTGGGCGATGGCCTCATCGAGGGAGTCGACCACCCCCACTGCCATCTCCAGGTCATGGAACTCCGTAGCGAAATGCTCTTCCGTCACCTCGGTGACGGCACCGGCGGTGTCCGGAGAGCTGGTGTTGGCGGGCATCTCCTCGGGCAGCCAGTCACGCGCCCGGGGGTCCACGTGTAGCGTCACTCCCGCCCGGTGCAGGACGCCCAGGGCTTCACGCCCCGCGGCTTCCGCCTGCGCGTGCAGGAGCAGGGTCTCGGCGGCGTTGCACACGCTGGGCCGGGAGGTCTTGGCGTTGAGCACGATGTCGCGGGTGGTCTCGGGGTCGGCTGAGGCATCCACGTAGATGTGTACGTTGCCCTCGCCGGTCTCGATCACGGGTACGCGGGAGTTCTGGACGACGTGCTGAATCAGCTCGCGCCCGCCGCGGGGAATGAGGACGTCCACGCTGCCCCGAGTTGTCATGAGCTCGGTGGCTCCCTCGCGTCCATAGGCGTCGATGGACTGCACCGCGTCGACCGGGACTCGCGTCGAGCGCAGCGCCTCACGCAGGATGGACAGGAGCATCTCGTTGGTCTTCTGGGCCGCGGAGCCGCCGCGCAGCACTGCGGCGTTTCCGGACTTCAGCGCCAGGGCGGCAATATCGACGGTGACGTTGGGCCGAGCCTCGTAGATGACGCCGACCACGCCCAGGGGCACGGCGACCTGGCTCAGACGCAGGCCGTTGGGAAGGGTGCGCCCCTGCAGCACACGGCCCACCGGATCCTCCAGCCCGATGATCTCCTCCACAGAAGCGGCCAGTGCCTCGATGCGCTGCTCGGTGAGGGCGAGTCGGTCCAGCAGGGAACGGCTCATGCCGTTGTCACGGCCGCGCGCCAGGTCCTCCTCGTTGGCAGCGGTGAGTGATGTCACGGATTCACGCAGCCCAGAAGCGACCGCGGCCAGTGCGCGGTCCTTGTGATTGCGGTCCAGGCGCGCCAGGCCCCGGGAGGCTGCACGAGCACGCTGGGAGATCTCACGTATGGCCTCGGTGATCGGCTGTGCCTCCTGCTGCTGGGTCTCGGCGGTCTCGTGCTGGGTCTCAGTGCTCACAGTGTCCCCTCCAGTCTCACCATGTCATCAGTATGGACGATCGGTCGTTCATAGTCAGGTCCTAGGTCCGCACCAAGCTCCGTGGTGGAGCGGCCCAGCATCTGCGGCAGCTCTTCAGAGGAGAAGGCACTCAGCCCACGGGCACGCACCGCCCCGGCGGCGTCACAGATCTCGACGACGTCGCTGGCTTCGAAGTCGCCCTCTGCGCGGAGGATCCCCGCAGGCAGCAAGGAGCGGCGTCCCCGGACGACGGCCTGCACAGCTCCTTCATCGATGATCAGGCGCCCTTTGACGTGGGCTAGGTGCGCCAGCCATGCCAAACGGGCACCGCGACGACGCCCGCGCGCCTCGAAGAACGTACCGACCTGCTCCCCCGCGAAGAGGGCGGGAGCATTTGCGGCCGAGGTGAGCATGGCCGGAATGCCGTGGGAGGTGGCAATCTGTGCAGCCTCCACCTTGGTGACCATTCCTCCGGTGCCGACGCCGGCACGTCCACGTCGGCCCAGGGTGACGCCGTTAAGATCCTCTGGACCGCGCACACGCGCCACGGGCTGCCCGCCGGTGTCCGGAGGGCCGTCGTAGAGCGCGTCCACGTCGGAGAGCAGGATCAGGGCGTCCGCGTGGAGCAGATTGGCGGTCAGCGCGGCGAGGCGATCATTGTCGCCGAAGCGGATCTCAGCGGTGGCCACGGCGTCGTTCTCGTTGACCACGGGCACCGTACCCAGCGCCAGCAGCTTCTCCAGAGAGCGCAGGGCGTTGGTGTAAGTGGTGCGCCGGATGAGGTCGTCCACAGTGAGCAGAACTTGGGCGACTGTGGCCCGGTGCTCGGCGAAGACTCGTGTGTAGTGCGCCAGCAGCAGACCCTGCCCGACGGCGGCGGCCGCCTGTTGGGTCGCCAGGTCCGCGGGCCGGGTGCGCAGCCCCAGCGGCGCCAGTCCGGCGGCGATCGCACCGGAGGAGACAAGCACCAGCTCAGTCCCCCGTTCGCGCAGTTGCTGGCAGGCATGGACCAGGGCAGTCAGGGCCTCGAGGTTGATGCCCCCATCCAAGGTGGTCAGTGACGAGGAGCCGACTTTGACGACGACTCGCCGGGCTCCGAGCAGCTGCGCGGCCGAGCTGATCACGCCCGCCCCTCGCTGTCCTCGTCCTCCTCGGGGTTGCCCTGGGTATAGACGACTTCGACGTCGTCGTAGTCCTCATCGGCGTCGTAGGCTGCCTCCATCTCGGCACGCACCTGCGCTTTGGCTGCCCGTCGGTCGGCCTGCTCCTGGCGCTTCTCGGCACGCGTGGGCCGGTGGCTGACCTCGAACCGCAGGTCAGTGCCGCGGGCACCCTGCAGGTGCTCGGCTCCTGCGGCCATGGTGGGCTCCCAGTCGAAGACCACGCCGTCGGCCTCGGTACCGATGACCACCGCATCCCCGGGCGTTGCGCCCAGGCGGAAGAGCTCATCTTCAATGCCCAGTGCCTGCAGCCGGTCCGCCAGGTAGCCCACAGCCTCGTCATTGTTGAAGTCGGTCTGCAGGATCCACCGCTCGGGCTTGGGGCCCCGGACGCGCCAGAGGGGCACGTTGCCCTCGCCGGGCACGCCCTTCTCCTCGCGACGAATGGTGAAGCCCTTGTCGTTGATCGACTTGGGACGCACCGTCACCGGAACCGGAGCGATCTCGGTCTCTTCCTGCTCGCGTGCGGCGGCCACCAGCTCGGCCATGGCGAAGCTCAGTTCGCGCAGTCCCTTACGTGAGACGGCGGAGATCTCGAAGACGCGGTACCCGCGCTCCTCAAGCGTGGCACGGACCATCTCGGCCATCGCTTCTCCGTCCGGGAGGTCAGTCTTGTTCAGAGCCACCAGCCGGGGCCGCTGGTTCAGCGGAATTGCGCGAACGGTCTCCGGCGCATGGTCGGCCTGAGCGGTGGCGGTGACGGCGTCGGGCGCGTAGGCCTCCAGCTCAGCCTCAATCGCCTCGAGGTCGGCCAGGGGGTCGCGGTCACTCTCGAGAGTGCCGCAGTCCAGGACGTGAACGAGCGCAGCGCAGCGCTCGACGTGCCGAAGGAACTCGTGCCCCAGACCCTTGCCCTCGGCCGCTCCGGGGATGAGACCGGGGACGTCGGCGACAGTGAAACGCGTATCGCCTGCTTCGACCACACCGAGGTTGGGCACCAGGGTGGTGAAGGGATAGTCGGCGATCTTCGGACGAGCGGCTGAGATTGCCGCAATGAGGCTGGACTTACCTGCCGAGGGGAAACCGACCAGGGCGATGTCTGCCACGGACTTCAGTTCCAGCACCACCTCGCGCTCCTCGCCGGGGATGCCCAGCAGCGCGAATCCCGGCGCCTTGCGCTTCTTGGAGGCCAGCTTCGCGTTGCCCAGTCCTCCCTGGCCGCCCTCGGCTACGCGGTAGCGGGCGCCGGCACCAATGAGGTCAGCCAGCACATTGCCGTCCTTGTCTTTGACGACGGTGCCGTCAGGAACGGGGAGCTCGAGCGTGGCGCCCTTGTGGCCGTGCCGCAGGCTGCCCTCGCCCACGCCGCCGTTCTCGGCCTTGCGGTGGGGACGGTGGTGGTAGTCCAGCAGCGTCGTGGTCTGCGGGTCGACTACCAGCTCCACGTGTCCGCCGTCTCCCCCGTCGCCGCCGTCGGGTCCGCCGAGGGGCTTGAACTTCTCACGGTGCACGGAGATGCAGCCGTGGCCTCCGTTGCCGCCGGTGGCGTGCAGCACCACACGGTCTACGAAGTGTGCCATTGCTGTCTCCTTGATCTGGGATGGGTTGTGCTCGTGAAAGTGGATGCTAAAAGGCCCCGCAGCGCAATGCATGCGGGGCCCTTTGAGCTAAGGGTGTGGGGAGCCTCCCCCACGGGGTGCAGTCGCGGGCCCTGCTTACTGGGCGGCCGGGACCACGTTGACGACCTTGCGGCCGCGACGGTTGCCGAACTCCACGGAGCCGTCGGCGAGGGCGAAGAGGGTGTCATCGCCGCCGCGGCCCACATTGGTGCCGGGGTGGAACTTGGTGCCGCGCTGGCGGATGAGGATCTCACCTGCGTTGACGGACTGGCCGCCGAAGCGCTTCACGCCGAGGCGCTGTGCGTTGGAGTCGCGGCCGTTGCGAGTGGAGCTCGCGCCCTTCTTATGTGCCATAGCTGTGCCTGCCTCTCAGAAATACTGGGAAAATTCTGCGTTAAAGCCTATCGCCCGTATCAGGCGATGGAGGTCACCTTCACGCGGGTGAGCTCAGAACGGTGACCCTGGCGCTTGTGGTAGCCGGTCTTGTTCTTGAACTTGTGAATGACAATCTTCTTGCCGCGGAGGTTCTCGACGACCTCTGCGGTGACCTTGACCTTGGCCAGATCCTCGGCGGAGGTAGTGACCTTGTCCCCGTCCACCAGCATCACTGCCGGCAGCTCGATGGTGCTGCCTGCCTCGGCCGGGACGCGGTCAAGGGTCACGAGGTCTCCGACGGAAACCTTCTCCTGGCGGCCGCCTGCGCGGACAATCGCGTACACCACTTGGGACTCACTTCTCTCGTTGAACGTACTTGGGACATAGAGGCGCTGTTTTCGAACCATGAGTGGTTGATCTGCAGCGCACAAAAGACTGTGGGTGCCAGTTGACACCAGGGATCTATATTACGGGAAGCGACGCCCGGGAGCAACATGAGCACTGTTCCCGCGCGTCGTCACCGTCGGGTCAGCTGCCGCGACTGATCTGATCGGCCGTGACTCCCACCCCGAGCATCACGGGCTCCTGGGACTCTTTCGGCTCCTCGGCAGGCGTGGAGGCCGCGGCACTGGCCTGGAACGTCGCCTCATCACCCGTACTGGCAGCCGTGATCTGCTGGACCTGGCCGGAGGCACCCTGTGCGGACCCCGCAGCACGGCGACGCCGCCTGGGGGCAGCGCTACGAGCGGGAGCCTTGCCGCGTGACTCCAGAGCTTCGTCCAGCTGGTCCAGGGAGATGCTCTTTTCTGGAGCAGCAGGCTTCTCCTGGGTCTGCGCGGTTCCGCGCGGAACCTCTACGGCTTCTCCGGCGATGGTCAGAACCGGCTTCTCGCTGGGCTCCCGGCTGCTTCCGGAGTTGCCCGCTGGGGAGTCATTCTGCTCCACCTTGCCGGAGGAGGATGCTGAGCGGCGGCCGGAGCGGCGCCGGGCGGAGCGTGACTGCCCTGCCTGCTCCTGCTTGTCCTGCTCCTGATGCGGGGAGGCCTGGTCGGATGCCTCCGAGGGGGCGTCGTCGTCCTCCCCCGCACCCTTGGTGGCTGCTGCCACCTGTGCCAGGCCCTGGCGAGCGTTCTCCAGCTTCTTCAGCTCGCGCGGGTCCGGCTCGTTGGAAGAGCTCTCCGAGCCGCCCTTGTTCTTCTTCCGCCGCTTCTTGGACTTGGCCTGACGCACGTCTCCGTCAGCGGTGAAGGCAGGGCGGTTCTCCACCGGTTCGGGGTGGGTGATGATGCCCCGTCCACCACAGTGGTCACATTCGGTGGAGAACACCTCCAGCAGGCCCGTACCCATGCGCTTACGCGTCATCTGCACCAGGCCCAGGGAGGTCACCTCCGCCACCTGGTGCTTGGTGCGGTCACGGCCCAGGCACTCGACCATCCGGCGCAACACCAGATCGCGATTGGACTCCAGGACCATGTCGATGAAGTCGATGACGATGATGCCGCCGATGTCGCGCAGCCGCAGCTGGCGGACAATCTCCTCGGCAGCTTCCAGGTTGTTCTTGGTGACGGTCTCCTCGAGGTTTCCGCCGGAGCCGGTGAACTTTCCGGTGTTGACATCCACCACGGTCATCGCCTCGGTCCGGTCAAAGACCAGGGAGCCGCCGGAGGGCAGGTTGACCTTTCGGTCCAGTGCCTTGTTCAGCTGCTCGTCGATGCGGTGGTGGGCGAAGATATCCTCGGGCTTGCCCGCTTCCCGCTGAGCCTCGGGATCCCACTGGTGCAGGCGGTCAAGCAGGTGGGGTGCCACATAGGTCACGTACGCCTCGATGTTGTCCCACGTCTCCTCGCCCTGGACCTCCATCGAGGAGAAGTCCTCGTTGAAGACGTCGCGCACCACCTTGATGGTCAGGTCGGGCTCGGCGTAGAGCAGCTCAGGCGCCAGGACCTTCTTGTCGTTGGCCTGGGACTGGATGGTCTCCCACAGGGAGCGCAGCCGGTTGATGTCGTTGGTGAGCTCCTCCTCGGAGGCGCCTTCAGCTGCGGTGCGCACGATGACGCCGGCGTTCTCCGGCATCTGCTCCTTGAGGATCTTCTTCAGGCGCGCCCGCTCGGTGTCGGGCAGCTTGCGGGAGATGCCCGTCATGGAACCACCGGGGACAAACACCAGGTAGCGGCCGGGCAGGGAGACCTGACTGGTCAGGCGCGCACCCTTGTGGCCCACCGGATCCTTGGTGACCTGGACCAGCACGGAGTCGCCGGACTTCAGGGCGTTTTCGATCTTCCGGGGTGCGTTGCCGATGTTGGCGGCATCCCAGTCGACTTCCCCGGCGTAGAGCACCGCGTTGCGGCCGCGACCGATGTCCACGAAGGCGGCCTCCATGGACGGCAGCACGTTCTGCACCTTGCCCAGATAGACGTTGCCGATCAGGGAGTCCTGGGTGGTGTTGGAGACGTAGTGCTCGGCCAGCACACCGTCCTCCAGCACGCCGATCTGGATACGCTCACCGCGCTGACGGACAATCATCTTGCGGTCCACAGACTCGCGGCGGGCCAGGAACTCCGCCTCGGTGATGACCTGGCGACGACGGCCGGTGTCGCGGGAGGCACGACGGCGCTGGCGCTTGGCCTCCAGGCGCGTGGAGCCCTTCACCCCGGTCACCTTGGCGGGAGCGTTCTCAGAGACCTCGCGTGCGGCACGCACCCGAGTCACGGTGTGACCGTCCTCGGACTCTTCCTCGATCTCCATGTCCGCGGTGCCGCGACGACGACGACGCTTCTTGCGGATCACGCGGCCATCGTCGTCCGCTTCAGCGGGGCTCTCTGCAGAACCGGGGGCGGTGTCCTTGGAGGACTCCTCGGAGGTGTTCTCGTTCTGGGACTCGGAGGCTTCTGTGCGGTCCTTCTTCGCGGAGCCGCCCTTGGTGTCGCCGTCCTTGGTGTCCTGCTGGTCCTCGCCGTTACCGCCGCGCGCGTTCGCGCCGTCGTCCTCATTGCGGTTGCGATTCCGGCCTCCACGGCGGCGCTTCCGGCGGTTCTTGCGGCCTCCGCCGGAGGAGTCGGCGTCGCGATCCTCGTCCTGCTGATCCTCGAAGTAGTCATCGTCGTCGTCATCCGCGTCATCATCGACGGTCTGCCGAGCAGGCTTTGCAGGTTTAAGGGTGGAGAGATCCGGGGCCTGGAACATGACGTTCAGCGGGTCATCAACGGTGATGGCCGGCTGATCGGGGGCGGGCACCTCCTCGGGCGCCAGGGTCGCGTCCGATCCGGGGAAGCCCGGCTCCGGGGCGCTGAAAGGGTTGAAGATCTCGGTGAGTTCGTCGGAGTTCTCCGCCGATGCGCCGGCGGAGTGCTGAGTCTCTGTCATATAGGTGATGTGCTCCCGCCGTCGGTGAGCGGAGCCACACTCAACGCCTCCGACGGCTTCTCGTAACGTGAAACCTGTCCTTCACTACTAGTGCCCCGGGCGCTGCCTCATGGTGCGAGGCGCGCTCTTCACGGGGCGCTCAGCGGTGAACGCTTGCATTATCAGCCGGCGGCATCTTCTGCTCGTCTTCTCAACGACGTTCCGTGCGGACCTGATGTTCCCTTGCTTCAGTCCACGACGGGTGCCTGCCTGGCGTGAAAGCCTTCTCGAACCGCAGGTGTGGTCTGCCGATCGATCTCTCCAGTATGACACAGTGCTTGTTCCGCGGGCGGGGAAACCCCGCCGCGCTCTCGGCGAGCTCACGCTCGCCATCACGCCTGAAGCTTGTTCCGCGGGCGGGGAAACCCCGCCGCGCTCTCGGCGAGCTCACGCTCGCC
>NZ_JAVKGT010000007.1:92588-97650 GCF_031432335.1 Nesterenkonia flava
ATCACGCCTGAAGCTTGTTCCGCGGGCGGGGAAACCCCGCCGCGCTCTCCACGAGGTGGCCCACACACCCGGCCCACCGGGCGCACGGGTCCCTGACCTCGCGGCTCCCGGCGAGCTCACGCTCGCCATCACGCCTGAAGCTTGTTCCGCGGGCGGGGACACACGAGCCTGAACGTGAGGCGTCAAGGGTTGAGGCGTAGCATGACCTTATGTCCGTTCAGGTCTCCGACGACGTCGCCCCTGCCTCTGCAGCTTCTGCTGATCCCGGGCGTGTCCCCAGCTTTGCCAGCCGGTACGGTTTTGCCCTGTGGCTGCTGATCACCGGCATTGTGGGTGCCGCAGCCAGCTTCCTGCTGCTGTATGAGCGCGTGCAGCTGTGGATGAATCCTGACCACATCACCGCCTGCGACGTGAACCCCTGGGTCTCCTGCGGAGAGGTCATGGGCTCCTGGCAGGCCGCGACCTTCGGTTTCCCCAACATCTTCATCGGCGTGGTGGCTTTTCCTGTGCTGATCGCAGCGACCCTGAGCATGGCGGCCGCCGGGCGCATGCCACGGTGGTACTACCTGGGACTGCAAGCCGGGGCCGTCTTCGCCATGGGCTTCATCACCTGGCTCTGGTACTCGGCCGTGTTCAGCATTGGGGTGCTGTGCCCCTACTGCATGGTCGTGTGGGCCGCGGTGATTCCCTTCTTCGTGGTGACCACCGCGCGGAACATCATTCACGGCGTCCTGCCGGCCTCAGCGGCCGTCCGCCGCGTGGCCGCCGACTGGTGGTGGGTCGCCGTCGTCGTGCTGTATCTCTTGGTGATCCTCAGTATTGTGCTGAAGTTCCCCCACGCCTTCACCTACTGAGTTCCCGGAGCCGGTGGGGGCGACGACGTCGGCAGCACCTCCCCCCCCCCACTACCGCAGCAGTCCGGGGGTTCCCTCCGTGAGACTCCAATGACGGGAGTACACCTCCAGCACAGCCGCCTCCAATTGATCGACCGTGATTTCCGGAGTCAGGTCTGAGGCGGCTCCCGCGGTCAGGGGATCCCACTCCAGTCCCATCGCCTCATACGCCTTGGTGAGCACGCGGCGAATGGGACGTCCGTCCTCGACGATGATCGAGCTGGAGAAGAGCCATCCGCTGGCGATCTGGCGCTGAGCAGTGCCGATCAGTTTGATGCGCACATCCGGTTCGGCCGGTTTGACCCCGTGCACTGAATGCTCGCCGTAGCAGTATTCGTGCGGGATGGGTCCGAGCTCCACGTCCATGCCGCAGTTCAGCAGCGCCTCGGCATAGAGCTCGCCAAACGCGGTGAAGCGGGCCTGAGACTCACGGATGGGATCGGCGTCGGGCTCGATGTGATCGATCACCAGCGACCCCGGGTGGTAGGCCGCGGCGCGTCCCCCTGCGCGTCGCACCAGGGGTTCGAACCCTTCGGCGCGGCAGGCGTCTGCGGCGGCTGTGAAGCCCGGCAGCTTGGCATCGCGCTGCCCGAAGGCCACGGTGGGCTGAGGGCGGTATAAGCGGAGCATGGGGCCGGTCTCTTCGGTACGTGTTCCCGCCAAGAGGTCCAGCGCTAACTCCAGATCGCGCTCGGCTCCCCAAGACTCCGTCTGCCGGTAGACCAGCAATCCCTCAGTGTTCATAGGGACTCCAGTCTATTGATGTTCGGGCGGTGTCCAGAAGTCGTGGCCTCGGACGGTGAGGGCGAGCACGCGATCCCCCTTCACCCGCGGGCTTCAGGCTCGAAGAAGGTCCCCATCCCCGCAGGAGTCGGGAATGGGGACCTAATCATCAGGTTTTCCTGCCAAGACCTACGACACGCGCACTAGAAGTCCCAGTTCTTGCCGAGCACCCTCGGTGAGGCGGAAACTCGTGGTTCCTGAGGCGGCACTTATTGCTCGTGCCTCCTGCGTGCCACTCGCGAGAAAAAGCAGCATCTGGCTGCCGGAGTGGAGAATTATCACGCACTGGGAGTCTACTCCCCCAGTGAGCTGACTTCTATGAACTCAGCAAGCGGCTTGGGCCTCTCCCGACATCCACGGTCTCCCCTTGGGGGCGAGCGCGAACGACATGTACGGCAGAGGAACCCGCGAAGTCCGCGGAATCTATGAGGCCGGATCGTAGATGCCTTCATGCGAGGATATTGACGTGACAGAGGAACACAGGATGACTGTGGACGGCGAGACGTTCTCCATCCGTCGTCGCAGTCCGAACACCTACTCCTACGAGTGGATCTCCGGCCGAAATCCTGGGCACGACTTCGAGATAGGGGCCTCTTCCACACAGGAGTTCGACGACGATATGCACGAAGAGGCGATCCGCCGATTCCTGGCAGAGATCGATCCTCAAACGGGATACCTGGCCGACTGAAGGAACAGCGGCATGGCCCTACAGTAGGCATATGGCAACGTTGCGAGTCTCGGTTCCTGATGAGCTCCATACCTACGTCGAGCGTCGTACAGTCCACGGGGACTATGCCTCCGCCGAGGAGTACTTCATCGAGCTGGTGCGCAAGGATCGTGAACGATACGAGAGCCACTGTCGAGCCCTTCGTCAGAAGGTCCTGGAGGGTATGGACTCCGGTGCTGGTATGCCATGGCCAGCCGTTCGAGCCGACGCCCGGCCTTCCGACTGATCCTTGCTACGCTCCCTTGACGCGGGTAGATCGGGCCCCCGCGAGGACTTCCTCAGCACCAATCGCCTGGCGTGAGGTTCCCGCAGCCGGCCGGGGCTCACTTTGCCGTCGTGAGGTCGCAGCTATTGCGTTGGTGTTCCTACTTACGGCGGGTGGCTCGGAGCACGACATCGGCGACGTGGTGGGTGCTAGCTGCGCCAGCGGGACGTGGCCGGGTTTCGTGGGTGGTGACCTCCCAGTTCTCCGGTTCAGCGGCGAGGGCGGCAGCGATCTCATCGACACCGACAAAGGCGTGCGGATCGTACATCCGTGTCTGAGTTGCCACGTCGATCGGCTCCTGCAAAGGCGTGAGGTCATGGTGCACCACCAGGAGGGTGCCGGCGGGCGCGACGGCGTTCAGCAGATTGTGGAGTCCGCGCTGGTCGGCGGTGCGTTTGAACGATCCGTACTGCAGTGAGACCAGATCGAAAGTCTTGCCTGCGTATGGTTCGGGGTCGTTGGCGTCGCTGCGGATCAGTTCGATCTCCAGGCCCCGCTGCTCGGCTTCGGCTCGCACGCGGCTGAGCGCATTGCCGGAGATGTCGGTGGCAGTGACCTGCCAGCCGTGTTCGGCCAGCCAGAGGGCGTCGGCACCTTCACCTGCGCCGACATCGAGCGCCCGGCCGGGGTTCAGGTCGGTGACCTCGTGCACGAGGGTGCCGTTTGGGTTGCCGCTCCACGTGTGGCCTTCTCCTGCGTATCGGTGATCCCAG
Source organism: Nesterenkonia flava (assembly GCF_031432335.1). Lineage (NCBI taxonomy): Bacteria > Bacillati > Actinomycetota > Actinomycetes > Micrococcales > Micrococcaceae > Nesterenkonia > Nesterenkonia flava. The sequence goes on from NZ_JAVKGT010000007.1 coordinate 95,970, forward strand.
TCTGTCTGTTCACCGGATCTGCGCGCAGCGGCGCGGAGGTCCTCGTCAGCGAGGCTGAAGGCGACTGCGGCTGCGACCTGGCTGCCATGGGCGGCCGAGGCCAGGACCTGAAGGCTGGGGTCAGTGACGTTGCCGGCTGCATAGACGCCGGGTGCGGAGGTCTCACCGCGGGAATCCACCGCGAGGACTTCCGCGATACCGCTGGCGTGTGGGGTGGAGGCCAGGCCGAGACCGGCCAGCACCTCAACGCGGGCACGGAACCGAGGCCCTACCACCACGGCATCGGCCTCCAGGAGTCGGCCGTCGCTGAGCTCCACCCCGCGGATCTGACCCTCTGCGGTGGTCACGATCCGAGTGGCTGTATTGCGTTCGATGGCGACCCCGGCGGCAGTGAGGGTGTCAATCACCTCATGGTCAATCCCGGTCGGATCGTGCAGGACGACAGTCAGACTGTCGGTCAGGTGACGCAACAGCACACTAGGGTGCAGACCGAGCGGATGGGTGACGACCTGCACCAGCCGCTCGTCCCGGACTTCGAATCCGTGGCAGAAGGGGCAGTGGATGACCCCCTCTCCCCAGTGCGCGGCGAGGCCGTCGATTGCCGGAAGTTCGTCGGTCAGCCCGGTCGCGGCGATGACCCGACGGGCTACGAGGGAGTGTCCACCAGTCAGATCGAGCTTGAACCGGCCATCCTCGCGAGGGTGCACCGCAAGGACCCGACCGGTGAGCACCTCACCCCCGTATTTGCGCACCTCCTCGCGTCCGGTGGCCATGAGCGCATCCGGCGCGGCGCTCTCGTGTCCCAGGTAGCCATGCATGTGCGCGGCCGGGGCGTTGCGAGGGGTCTGATCGTCGACCACCACCACACTGCGGCGCTGGCGAGAAAGCTGAAGGGCCGCGCCGAGACCGGCGGCTGAGCCCCCGATAATAGCGACATCGCAGTGTCGTTCCATGGTCGGCGGCTGGTGCCGCTCAGTGTTGGTGCTCATGCAAACCACCGTATATCTGGCCAGCGCTGCTGGCATGGGGTCTTGCACTAATGGCAAGAACCAGAAGTCAGGGGCCACGGAACCTGGTGTTGAGAGGTCACAGCAGAGGTGCTCGGGATGCGAATTTCTGCATCATGTCGAGGATGGTGGGCGGCATTGATGGTTCGGCGCAGGTGAGCAGTTGTGCGCCGGCGCAGTGCATCTCGTTCGCCATCACGGCGAGGGCACTGATGGTGGGGCCGGGAATCGCGTGGTCGGTGGTGAGGATGATGTCGATGTCGCGGGCGCGGAGCTGCTCGATGAGCGTGGCCAGTCCTGAGCGTTCGTGCCCGTTGTCGTGTGCTGTGCCGATCACTTCGTAGTGGTGTTCTTCGGCGGCGGTCTTGCACTGCTCATACTGCCAGTCACGTTCTTCGGAGCTGGGGCTGGCGTTGCGGGTATAGATGAACGCCCTCATGAGTGGGCACCAGACAGTTGCCCAGACTGTCCCGCAGTGTTTGTGGCGGCAGATTCGGTGGGACGCGCTGCGGTGGCTTCGCGGATGCGGGCTCGGGCAAGCAGGACCAGGCTGATGGGGCCGATCCAGAAGAACTTCAAGGCGTTCCAGATGCAGACCAGCACGATCAAGTGCAGCCAGGGGTTATAGGCCATAAATGTGTTGCTGAGTAGGCCTGCTTCCCAGTGCTGGGGCG
>NZ_JAVKGT010000079.1:0-1123 GCF_031432335.1 Nesterenkonia flava
GATGCTCCTATAGTTGTCAATTTGGGATTTCGCCGGTGTGGGGGTCTGTCTTGACGAGGTGGTAGACCTCTCGGATCACGTAGCGTTTCAGGCAGCGGATGATGTCGCGCTTGGATTTGCCCTCAGCAGTGCGGCGGGCGACGTAGGCGATTGTGGGTTCGTGGAATCTCATCCTGACGATCACGGTGCGGTAAATCGCAGCATTGAGCTGCCGGTGCCCGCCTTGGTTGATGCGATGTTTCCCACTGGTCATCCCTGAGCCTGCCGGAATGGGGCTGATGCCTGCCAGTTTCGCGAACGCCGCCTCGGACTTGATGCGCTCAGGGTTATCGCCGGCGACGATGAGGATCTCCGCGGCGGTATCGACACCGATGCCGAATCTCTCCAGCAGGTGCGGTGCTCGCTGGGCTACGAGGTCCTTGATCATGCCCTCCAGTTCGATGATCTCGTCATTGAGCGTCATCCAGCGCTTGGCAATCGATCGCAGTACGTGGCGGTTGGCATCCTCCGGGGTATTCAGTCCGCGTGGGCGCAGCGCAGCACAGTGGCGAGCGATCATCTTCTGGGTCTTCCCGGCTGTTTCACGGCGCAGCTCTTCTGACGCGTGGACGAGCATCGCCTTGAGCGTGATCATCGCCCCGGTCCTATCCTTGACCGCGGTATCGTGGGCAACTTTCAGCTGCCGGATCATCTCCACCGCACCGTCGGCAGACTTCGGCGTCGCGGTGGCGAACCCTGCCAGCACCGCCCGGGCAGCGTTCTCAGCATCCAGGGTGTCGGATTTGCCGTTCAGCCGCCGTAACCGTCGATCCGGCCGAGCAACCTCAATGACTTTGTGATCATGCCGCCTCAAGAACGAGGTCAGCCCGGCACCGTAGGAGCCGGTGCCCTCGATTCCGAAGGCAATGATCTTGCCGAACCCAGCCGCCCACTCCAGCAGCTGCTTATAACCTGTGAGATCAGTGGCGATCGTCAGTGTGGCTAGGATCCCGCCGATGGAATCCATCACAGCAGCGACGTGGATGTGCTTATGGGTGTCGACCCCGATGACGACATGCCCGGAACGGGCGGTCTCTATGATGACCATAGCTTCTGTTCCTCCTGCCGATTAGCGTGGGTGTCA
>NZ_JAVKGT010000080.1:0-1113 GCF_031432335.1 Nesterenkonia flava
TGTGATGTTCAGGGAGGTTGGTCAGCCTGGTGATGGGTGGTTGGCCTCCGATGGCTGAGTGGGCTCGGTGATGATTATAGAAGTGCAGCCAGCCTGGAAGCGCCGCGCGCCGCGCGGCTTCTGAGGGGTACAGGCGGGCGTATGCCCATCCGTCAGAGAGGGTGCGGTGGAAGCGTTCAATCTTGCCGTTGGTCTGGGGCCTGTAGGGCCGGGTCTTCTTCGGTTTGATTCCCAGTGCCGCGCAGGCTGCCGACCAGGCCCGAGACCGGTAGGCGCTGCCGTTGTCTGAGAGGACACGTTCGACAGTGACGCCGCGGGCTTGGAACCATGCTGTGGCTCTCTGCAGTACCCCGATGGCGGTGGCTGCGGTCTCATCAGAGCAGATCTCCGCGTAGGCGACTCGGGAGTGATCATCGATCACGGTGTGCAGGTAGCAGGTGCCCAGCCGCGGGTTTCGATGATCATTGCGTTCCCCGGTGCGGTGAGCAGTAGCGCTGCGGTTCTTCCTGCCCTGGGCCTTGCCGGTGAAGCGCCAGCCTCCGCCGTCGGGGATATTGCCGAATTTGGTGACATCGACATGGATCAGTGACCCAGGATGAGCGTGTTCGTAGCGGCGTAGGGGCTCACCAGTAGCTCGGTCGATATGGGCCAGCCGGTTGATCCGGCACCGGACCAGCACTGCGTGGACTGTCGAGGCTGGAACACCCACTCGGCCGGCGATCTGGACTGGCCCGAGGCGTTTGCGCCACCGTAGGGCCACGATCCGCCGGGTCATCGCAGGACTGGTCTTGGTGGGCATGGTGCGCGGACGGGAAGAGCGGTCCTGCATCCCCGCCACACCTTCATCGCGATACCGCAGGGCCCATTTGCGGGCAGTGCGGGCGCTGACATGGAAGTACTTACCCGCCGCGGTGTAAGTCCACCCGTCTTCGAGGACCAGCTGCGCCATGCGCAGGCGTGTACGAGGGGTCAGAAGGGCATTAGCGTGGGACATGAAGGCCTCCGGTTTGTGTGTGAAGCGGTTCCTAGACAGCTCCACTTCACCACCGGAGGTCTTCACCTATTCAGCAGGACTCACCGAACCTCGTCGGAACAACGTGTCTGAACATCACA
>NZ_JAVKGT010000081.1:0-1092 GCF_031432335.1 Nesterenkonia flava
CACCACCCCGACATTCAAAACCAAGGAAATCCTGCCAACTACTTGACGCGGGACACTGATAATCATGCACCGACCATAACCAGCCAACCAGTGAGCCCCTCTCCATGCGGCGGGGGCTTTTCCTATGCCCACAAGGAGGACCAATGACTGACCCGCCGCCACTGGCACACCGAACTGTCGGCCGGTGAGGACTTCGTCGCCGCGAACGCCACTAGCTCCGGCACCGTGGCAAGGAGGAGCCGGCCAGGAACAGTGCGTAGAGCACTGTGACCGGCTTATAGCTTGAACCATCAACTAACCGCCCAGAAGGCCGGGACGATTTGGCGACGCCTCAGAACGCAACAGATAAGCTCCAAGAGCCGCTAAGCGGTGCTGACAAAAATACTCGCCGAAGGAGCAAACGTGCACTACCTGACCCCGCCAGGAAACCTCCGATGGATCGATTACTTCCCACAGGATCTACTCGAGCCTGCGAAAGCAGGCAAGATCGACGTGGAAAAGCTGGATTGGAAACCCGCGGAAGAGATCCCCCTCACACAGAACACGTTAGAGATTGCGCTCCGTCACGGCCACGCCGTGGCGGGCGGCATTCTCGTTGAGACCTGGGAGATGTCTGCGGAACACCGCCTGCGTGATAGCGAGCGAATGCTGCGGGAGGCTGAAGAGAACACGCCCAAGGTCGCCGCGATCACACACCCATTGCTCCGAGAAGGTGCGGCAAGAGAGAGCGACTTGCTCGTAAACAGTTCGAAGGAACTTATCCAGCGACACCAGAAGCAGCTCGAGGAACTGATGGCGGGGGACAGGGACCCCGTGTTGCAGGAACACTGGAGGAAGCTGGGCGGCGAATAACGCCCATCATCAGAGTAAGGCCCTCACTGTGTGGTGGGGGCCTTTTTCATGCCCAAAAGGAGACACTCATGACCACAGCAGCGGAACCCCAGCTCACCACCACAACCCCAGGACTCACCATCGCAAGCCACCCGATCACCTACGCCAGCATCATCCTCGACGTACCCGGCACCACAAGGATCAAATGTCCCGCGTCAAGTAGTTGGCAGGATTTCCTTGGTTTTGAATGTCGGGGTGGTG
>NZ_JAVKGT010000082.1:0-1079 GCF_031432335.1 Nesterenkonia flava
TGTAGTTCCTCGACACGTTGTGAACAGTCCGTGACGTGAGCGGAGACCTCCGATATCGATGTGGGTTACCACAACTCACAATCCGATACGGAGGTCTCCTATGGTTCACCGTAGATCACCGCTGACTCCTGAGGGAAGGCGACGCCTGGTAGCCCTGGTCATCGAGGAGGGATGGTCCCAGCGAAGGGTCGCTGAGCGGTTTCAAGTCTCACCTGCCACGGTCAGCAAGTGGGTCAACCGTCACCGATCTGGCCAGGGGTTCCAGGATCGTTCCAGCCGTCCATACCACAGTCCCCGCCGGCTGCCCCAGCGCACTGAGCGCAGGATCATCGCCCTGCGATTCACCCGTCAGTGGGGCCCTCACCGCATCAGCGCACGCCTGGGCATCCCTCGCTCCACGGTGGGCAGGGTGCTTACCCGGTACCGAATGCCCAGGTTGGAGTGCCTTGATCAGGTCACTGGGCTGCCAGTGCGCCGCCCAGCACCCAACCGGTATGAGGCCAGCGCCCCGGGAGAGCTGGTGCATGTGGACGTCAAGAAGTTGGGCCGGATCCCCGACGGTGGTGGCTGGCGGGTTCATGGACGAAGCAGCGAAGCCGCTAAGGCCGCCGACCGGTGGAAGAACAAGACTGGTCAACGCGGGTATCGGTTCCTGCATCACGCTGTGGATGACTACTCCCGGGTGGCCTACTCCGAGATCCTCGATGACGAGAAGAAGCACACTGCCGCAGGCTTCTGGAAACGCGCCCGAGCGTTCTTCGCAAGCATCGGCGTCGAGGTCACCGCAGTGATGACTGATAACGGTTCCTGCTACCGGTCAGGAGACTTCAAGAAGGCCCTCGGTGATGGAGTGAAGCATAAGCGGACTCGGCCGAGGCGGCCGCAGACCAACGGAAAGGTTGAGCGGTTCAACCGCACCCTGATGAGCGAGTGGGCCTACGCGAGGCCCTACCCCAGTGAATCAGCCCGAGAAGCCTCCTACGAAGCCTTCCTCCACGACTACAATCATCACCGGACCCACACCGCCATCGGAGGCGCTGTGCCCTCAGACCGTGTTCACAACCTCACGGGGAAGTACA
>NZ_JAVKGT010000083.1:0-1028 GCF_031432335.1 Nesterenkonia flava
GACTCTCCTTCAGGACCTACATAACGGCCCTGCCACTAAGTCTGACGCGCGACACGCAAAGCGCCAGGAACGAACTGAGACGCCCCGAACAACAGGCTGACCCAGAACACCGCCAGCGTCACAGTCGAAAGCGGGGCCTGGTCGGCCAGTCCAGACCACTCCAACACCCACCCGGTGCCCAGCAACAGCCCCGAGCCCAGCGGAATCAGGACACGACGATCCCCCCACCACCGAGGTTCTTTAGTGGTCTCGGCAGAAGCCGTGTCCTCACGGGGGGAAGCACACCCGCAGGCATCCACGCTCATCGCTGCACCTGCTCTCCGCCAGCGCAGCACCCCTCCGGGCACACCGGGTCAAGACACTCCGCACCCTCATCGACTGCCAGGGTGGTCTCCACCAAGGCGTTCAGCGCCCTTGACAGGTGAGGGTCAGCGATCTCATAGCGGGTCTGGCGGCCCTCCGGCTCAGCCACCACGATCCCGCAATCCCGCAAGCACGCCAGATGATTCGACACGTTCGTCCGCGTCAGCTCCAGGTCACGGGCAAGCTTGGCTGGATAGCCGGGAGCATCCAGCAGGGCCAGCAGAATCCGGGACCGGGTGGGGTCGGCCATAGCGCGGCCCAGCCGGTTCATCACATCAAGACGAGAAGCAATAGTCAGCATGCAATGACCATACAGCGAACGATGACTAGTCAGCAAGTAGTGACCTAACCAGAAGGCTACCTTCAGTACGCGGGAGGTTGCAGGCGCACCTGGTTGGCATGAGCCACGACAACACCAGACACCCTTCGCGCCGAACCAAGAAGACCAAGCCGTTAGACCAGGAGTCGGATGTTCCGGCGGTGCTGCCTCATGTGGTCATCACCGTCACCGAACCCACCGGGACCCTGGCGGTCACCGTGGATGGCGAGGACTTCCCCGCACCCGAAGACGGGGCATGGTCTCGTGCCCGGTTCGGTGAGCTTCTGGACACGGTCACTGGGGACCGGACTCGGACGGTGCGGATCGAGGTCCACGAAACCGACGG
>NZ_JAVKGT010000084.1:0-975 GCF_031432335.1 Nesterenkonia flava
GACAGACCCCCACACCGGCGAAATCCCAAATTGACAACTATAGGAGCATCAACGCTACCGACCCTGAAGGGTACCGCTGATGGTCAGCGGTCCTGTTTGCGTTTGCCGATCTTGTCGCGGTTCTGCTCGATCCATGCCTGGTTGTAGGCGCCGGGACGGTTGGCCCACCAGTTCTTGATGGTGTCTTGGTGCCACCAGGGGGAGTAGGGCCAGCGGCCTTCGCGGCCGTCTGGGGGAGGCATGTCGCCGCGTTTGATGTGCTTCTGGTCCCCGGTCTCCGCGGCTTTCTTGCGGTGCATCTGGGATCGCCCGTTCATGGACTGGACGCTGCTGCGCGCCAGACCTGTGTATTCGGCGACGTCCTCGATGTACCAAACCTGTGTTCCCATATCCATAACACGATAACCCTGGTAGGCCGTCCGGTGCCAGCCCTGTGGCGCGTAACCGTACGCTTCGGTGCCAATTATTCGTGTTACAGGTGACGTGTCGCGGTGCTCGGGTCGTAGGCGTCCCACATCCCTGCCCCTCCTGAGTTCACAGTGAAGGTCCACAGGACACGCACCCCTGGGAACTGAAGGAGCAATCATGGCACGCCGCCGCACCAAAGAGGAGCTAATCGAGCGCCGCACCAAAGCCACCCAGTACCGGGCCGCCGGCATGACCTGGGAGCAAGTCGCCAACAAGCTCGACTACGCCAACAAGTCAGCAGCCTGGAAGGACGTCGTCCCTCACCTGCAGGCTGAGCACAATGAAGCCGTCGAGCACCTGCGCGTCATCGAACTGGAACGCCTCGACCAGCTCACCAAAGGTGTCTTCCCAAAGGCCCTGAAGGGCGATACCAAAGCAGTCGACGCGGTGCTGAAGATCATGGCCCGCCGAGCCCGCTACATCGGCGGCCTCGAAGTCCCAGAAGAGCACAAGGGTCTGCTGAAGGTTCGGTTGACCGTCGGGCTTATGCCGCCAGGGCGACGGCAT
>NZ_JAVKGT010000085.1:0-933 GCF_031432335.1 Nesterenkonia flava
GAGTGTATGTGCGTGGGGCCGACTACTACCAGCAGCAGGGACGGTGACCTGGACATGTTCACTACTGCTGATTATGAAAAGTTCCGGGCACTGCGGATGACTAACGTCGCTGCCCGGTTCGAAGAGCTCATCACCGATGAGGCCAACGACGAACTCACCCCCGAGCAGATCTTCCTGACTGCCATCGACGACGCCCTGGACCAGCGGCGAGCCAACCGAATCGACAAGCTCATCCAGGGCGCCCAGTTCCCCATCCCTACGGCGAGCATCGCAGAGATTGACTACCGGGAAGGCCGAAGCATCAACCCCACCCGGATGCGCCGCTACGCAGCACACGACTGGAGCACCGAGACCGCGAACCTGCTGATCACCTCACCCACCGGCGGAGGCAAGACCTATATCGCCTGCGCCATCGGGGTCGCCGCTTGCCATAATGAGCACCAGGTGATCTACACCAGGATGGATGAACTGGCCCGCAAACTGATCATCGCCCGCGGCGACGGCATAGCGCACCAAGCGCTGCTGACCAAGCTCTCAGAAGCAGACCTGCTGGTCATTGATGACTTCCTCACCGTGGGCATCGACCCCGAGGCCGCCAACGACCTCTTCGCCATCCTGGCCAACCGCGAACACCGGGCAGCCACCATGATCGCCAGCCAGACCAGTCCCGGTTACTGGGCCCAGACACTGCCCGACAGAGTCGCCGCCGACTCCATCGTCAACAGGCTGGCCAACAACGCCCGGACAATCAACCTCGGCGAAGTCGACATGCGCCGCCACCGCGGCGAACAAGCCCGAGCAGCCGCCGGATACTGGGAATAGCATCACACCATGAACACTCCGGTGGCCGGGCCGACAACCACGCGCTACCCGGTCACCGGAACACCGCTTACAACTACGCAGACCACCGCTTCCAACTCCGGCTATCCGCCA
>NZ_JAVKGT010000093.1:0-898 GCF_031432335.1 Nesterenkonia flava
ACAACAAATACGACGCAGACGGAGTTTGGGATTGCATTCACGCCCAATTGCTGGCTGAGGCCGATGAGGGCGGAGAAATCGAATGGACGGTCTCAGTAGATTCGACCATCAACCGTGCCCACCAGCACGGGACCAACACCCGGCGACCTGATCAGCCCACAGGGGGCCTTTGCGAATCACAAGAATCTCGGCGGGACTGAGCCTGAAGGCCACGCCTTGGGCCGCTCGCGCGGCGGGCTCTCCACCAAGATCCACGCCGTCGTCGATGCCAGAGGACTACCGATCGCGATCGTAACCACCGGCGGTCAGCGCCATGACGGGGCCATGCTTGAAGAGATTCTCGATGAGATCCGAGTCCCCAGAATCGGGCCCGGTAGGCCGCGGACACGACCCAATGCGGTGGTCGCTGATAAGGCCTACTCCTCCGGTGTGACCCGCCGGATGCTCGCCGCCCGCGGCATCAAAACGGTCATCCCGCAGAAGTCCAACGAGAAGAACGCACGCAAGAACAAGGGCTCCGCCGGAGGCCGCCCACCCAGCCTCGATGACCAGGCCTACCGGGGCAGGAACATCGTCGAGCGCCACTTCGGACTGGCCGAACAATGGCGCGGTATCGCCACCCGCTACGACAAGAAAGCCCGCAACTACAGAGCAGGAGTAGTCCTCTGCGCCATCATCGCCTGCCTACGCACATAGGAGACACGCCCTAGAGGATGAGTGAGCAGAACCGGCCGCGCGGCCGCAGCCGGGAAGAGATGGCGGCCCGTGCCGCACAGGAGCTTCCCGACGGTTCCTACGTCAATCTCGGGATCGGTATGCCCACACTGATCCCCAACTACATTCCGGACGAGCGGACGGTGGTGCTGCAGTCGGAGAACGGAATCCTCGGTGTCGGGCC
>NZ_JAVKGT010000086.1:0-826 GCF_031432335.1 Nesterenkonia flava
TGACACCGAGAAACGCGCAGCCTGGGAAGCCCTCTTACAGCGTTTTCCGGCCCCGGATGTGGTGGTCACTGACGGCGGCACAGGATTGCTGTCTGCGAGGAAGTATGCCTGGCCTGATACCCGGGTCCAGAGGTGTCTGGTCCATATCCAGCGCAATGTGCGTACCTACCTGACCACCCGGCCCCGCACCGTCCCTGGCAAGGAGCTGCGGCAGCTATCGCTGGCGCTGACCAGGATCACCACCACTGAGCAGGCCACCGCCTGGCTGGCCGCCCTGGCTGATTTTCACCAGCGTCACCGGGGGTTCATCTACGCCCGCACCTACCGGGGACAGCACACCGGGGAAGTGCCCGCATGGGTGCGCCCCGGGCAGAAGTCCTGGTTCACCCACGACCGACTGCGCAAGGCCTACACACTCTTAGAACGCTGCGCGAAACACCAGGAACTGTTCACCTACCTGGAGCCCCAATTCGACTTCGAGGTCGCCTCCACCACGAATCAGATCGAAGGCGGGATCAACGCCCAACTGCGTCTGCTGCTGCGCCATCACCGAGGAATCCCCGCCGAGCACATGCGCCGGGCCGTGGAATGGTTCCTCTACCTGCGCAGCGAGGACCCACAGGCCCCACACCAGCTCATCCAGGAGCACCACTACCGTCCCCAGCCGAAGAAGCCGACCCCGACGGAGGAACCCATCGGCCCAGACCTCTATGGACGATCACCCAGCGCTGAGGAAGGACTCTGGGACAGAGCCGGGTGGGGCGGCAAAAGCTTCTGAATCCCCTGGACACGCCCGGACCAGCAACACATTTATGGCCTATAACCC
>NZ_JAVKGT010000087.1:0-772 GCF_031432335.1 Nesterenkonia flava
CCCGGTTCAGCAGATCTCCGGCACGGACCCCGTCCTTGGCGGGGATCGTGGTGCGGATCCCTTTGCCTCGGCGCGCACCGGTCAATCCCAGGCTGCGCATGCCCCGGTCCACCGCACCCCGGGAAGCCGCAGGGATGCTGCGCCGGATCAGCGCGGTCATCTTCCTGCGCCCGTAGAGACCCTCCGGCGCCAGCTTGGTGTTGCCATGGCGATCGGTCGTGAAGGCCAGTTGCCGGATGACACCTTCCACAGCTGCATCGGTGATCGTGCGGGAAGCGACGTGTTGGTTCGCCCTGGCCCAGGCCCGGTAGGTCCTCGCTGCGATCTTCAGACCCTCGGCAGAGAGGATCTGACAGATCGACTCGACAGCGAAACCGTGGCCTCTGAGTTCGTCGATGAACGCCAGTATCAGCGGCTGCGGGGGTCGAGTTCCCCCGCGAAGAAAATTGAGGCCCTGCGCAGGATCTCGTTGGTCTCTTTCAACCGACGGTTCTCCATGCGCAGCTGCTTGAGCTCGGAGTTCTCATCGGTGCTGACACCTTCGCGGGCGCCGTGGTCGATCTGGTGCTGACGCACCCAGCGCCGGAGCGTGTCACGCCCGACACCGACCTGCTTCGAGATGACCTCTACAGCGGCGGTCCGGGAGGAGTATTCAGACTGGTGATCGAGCACCAATCGGACGGCGCGCTCCTTCAGAGCGGGATCGATTCGACGAGGCATAGCTACATCCTTTCAGCTTAAAAAGATGCGGCATCAAACCTGGGACGCTTCA
>NZ_JAVKGT010000008.1:0-33447 GCF_031432335.1 Nesterenkonia flava
CACCGGTAGAAGACCTCACCATCGAAGACCGCGAAAGCGAGTTCGTGGACTTCGTAATGGCCCAAGTCGCAGAGCGACGACGAGCCGAAGACGAGTTCTTCCGCCACCTCGATGACCACCCAGGAGGCCGGTGATGAGCCAAACCTTAGACCGTCTGCCTGACCGGATGCGGGACCTGCGGGTGGAGGCCCAGCCGCGGGAGGCCCCGGACCTGCACCGGCTGGCCCAAGTGTTCATCGGCATGGCCCTGGACCGTGCCCGCCCTACCGACACTGACCAGCAGACCGGCGATGACTCCGACACCGCAGTAGAGGCGGAGACGGAGCCCGGAGTAGAATCTGACATGTAAGAAGCCAGCAGCCGGACACCGTTCGGCTGTCGGTGCGCAGTCATGTCTGGCCCATAGGGCTTACTTCGGCAGGCTCCACCCAGCCTGTTGATGTCGTGTTTCCCGTTTACGAGTCGCACCGCACCAGCGGCATCTCATGGTGCTGCTCGTGTTGGCCCCGCCCGTAACGGGGAAGGAAACACGACAATGACCACCACAGCGCCCGACATCTCTAGTCTTCAGCAGCTGGGCGAGACCACCACCCTCGCGGTCTCTTACCTGCGAGTCTCCACCAAGGAGCAAGCCTCCAAGGGCGGCCGGGATGAGGGGTTCTCGATCCCGGCTCAGCGGGAAGCCAACCTGCGCAAGGCCCGCGATCTGAACGCCATCATCGTAGAAGAGTTCGTGGATGCCGGTGAGTCCGCCCGCAAGGCCGACCGGCCCGAGCTGATGCGGATGATCGAGTACATCAAAGCTCATCAGGTGGCCTACTGCATCGTGCACAAGGTGGATCGTCTGGCGCGGAACCGCTCTGACGATGTCGCTATCCATCTGGCGTTGCAGGAAGCCGGTGTTCTGCTGGTCTCGGCAACCGAGAACATCGACGAGACGCCCTCGGGGATGTTGCTGCACGGCATCATGTCCTCGATTGCGGAGTTCTACTCCCGGAACCTGGCCAATGAAGTCTCCAAGGGCATGAGCCAGAAGGCCATCACCGGAGGCACCAATGGCAAGGCTCCCATGGGCTACCTCAACGTGGTGAAGAAGGATGAGCTGGGCCGGGAGATGCGCACCGTTGACCTCGATCCAGAACGAGCCCCCATCGTGAAGTGGGCCTTCGACGCCTACGCCAGCGGCAACTACTCCACCGCCAGCCTGCGTGATGAACTCATCGACCGTGGCCTGACCACCGTGCCAACACCGAAGCGCCCGAAGAAGGCTCCCTCCCTCTCTGCGGTGCACCGGATGCTGTCGAACCCGTACTACAAGGGCAACGTGTCCTTCCGGGGCGCGGTCTATGAAGGCATGCACGAACCGCTGGTGCCCACCGAGATTTGGTACCGGGTCCAGGCAGTGCTGTCCTCCCACCGGGCCTCGGGAGAGAAGACCCAGGTCCATGACCACTACCTCAAAGGCAGCCTGTACTGCGGCCAGTGCGGGTCCCGGCTGATCATGACCAAAGCCAAGAACCGCCAGGGCGTGATCTATCCCTACTTCATGTGTGCCGGGCGGCACTCCAAGCGCACCAACTGTGAGCAGAAGGCCATGTACATCCCGGATGTGGAGCGCGCGGTCGAGAACTACTACAAACAGGTCCAGATACCCGAGCACATCGTGACCGCACTGCGGGAACTGGTGACTTCGGAGTTCGACCGGTTACAGGCCACCACCAAGCAGCAGCAGGAGGCCTACACCAGAGAACGACAGGACCTGATCGCGGAGCGGACCAAGCTACTTCAGGCTCACTATGCCGGAGCTGTGCCGTTGGGGTTATTGAAGACTGAGCAGGAGCGGGTCGCTAAACGCCTGGCGTTCCTGGAAGCACAGATCGAGGCCGGCACCCTGGAGTACGAGCAGGCCCAGGCCCATCTGGAGGACTGCCTGGCCCTGGCTGGTGACTGCCACGCGATCTACACGAGCATCGATGACTCGCTGCGCCGCACAGCCAACCAGGCGTTCTTCGACAAGCTCTACATCACAGAAGCCGATGTCGTGGACGGGCAGGCCGGCGAGCCCTTCGACATCCTGTTCAACCCCGAGGTCCGGTCCACCGCGCTGCGCCGCAAGCAGGCTGGTGGAGACCAGAGTGGAGATCAAACCGCGAACGTCGCAGGTTTGAACAAGGACCAACTGGTGCCCCCGGCAGGATTCGAACCTGCGGCCTTTGGTACCGGAAACCAACGCTCTATCCCCTGAGCTACGGAGGCGGGGGTCTGCCCTGAGGGCTGACCGAAATAGATTACCAGCCGCCGGGGCCGGAACCTAGTTGAGTGGCACGCTCAGCCAGTGACGGCGACCGTGTAGCTCCACAGCTCTGAAGACATACCCACCGGCTTCTGCCGAGGTTCGCCCTCTTTGCCTTCCCCGTGAGACTTCTGGAAGTGCTGGGAGTTCCTCCAGTTCTCGAAGTCCTCCTCCGTGGCCCAGCGGGTGATGACCAGCCAGGTGTTGCGCTCATCAGCAGGCTGCAGCAGCTCGAAGCCTTCAAACCCCGGGGTCCCCTCCATAGAACCGTGACGCGAGGCGAAACGCTTGCCAAGCTCGTCACCGGAGTCTTCAGGGACCGTGATCGCGTTGATCTTGATGATGCTCATAGCTCCATTCTTCCACCTGGGTCAGCCGCGAGAAACATGTTTCAGAACAAGGCAGGCTGGGCAGGTGCTCCGGCACCCGCGGGCACCGGGGTCTCCGGGGAGACCCGCTCGCGCCAGGTCATGTCCGTGCGCTTGTCGAAGCCATGGCGTCGTCGTGCTTCAGCGGCACGCTTGCCCAACCACTGGCGGTACTCGCTCGAGGCATAGGTGCTGAACCCACCGCGAGAGCTGCGGTAAATCCGCCGGTACTTGGGCACCAGGGCGGGGTACTCCTGCTGCAGCCACTGCATGTACCACTCGCGCGCTCCGGGCCTCAGATGCAGAGCCCCGGTGGTCACGTAGCTGGCTCCCGCCTCGGCCAGCGCCGCGTGAAGCGCATCGAGGTGCTCAGCGGAGTCGGTCAGCCACGGCAGGATCGGCATGGCCAGCACGGAACACTCCAGCCCTGCGTCGGTGATGGAGCGGATCAGGTTCAGTCGTGCGCGTGGATCCGGAGTGCCTGGTTCAACCTTCTGCTGCAGGGACGTGTCCACGATGGCCAGGGACACCGCGACGGAGACCGGCACCCTGCGGGCAGCTTCCTGGAGAAGAGGCAGATCACGCTTCAGTAGCGGCCCCTTGGTGAGGATGGAGAACGGCGTTCCAGACTCGGCCAGGGCCCGGATGATGCCAGGCATCAGCTGATACCGCCCCTCTGCCCTCTGGTACGGATCGGTATTGGTACCCAGCGCCACATGCTCGCGCTTCCAGGACGGTTTAGCGAGCTCTGCCCGAAGCACCTCGGCCACATTGGTCTTCACGATGATCTGGGTATCGAAGTCCTTGCCGGAGTCTAGGTCCAGGTACTCGTGCGTTTTCCGTGCAAAACAGTTATGGCTGACGACACCATTGGCGATGAAATCACCGGTTCCAGTGGTGATGTCCACCATGTCCTGAGTTACTGCCAGGTCTTTCAAGCCACTCACCACAAGCCCAGGCGACGTCGTGACCTTCCGACCCACTACCCGCCTCGGCGAGCCACCCAGGTCAGCTGCCCATACAGGCTGCGGCGCCTGTTCGGTCAAAGTCGCCTTGACAGCGGCACCTCCGAGGCCGAAACCCATGAGCCCGTTGTTCACCGTGAGATATGGGCGCTGCCCGTCCGAGCGAGCGAGCGGCGCCACGTACTTCCAACCGCGCTCAGTCAGGAAGCGATGATCTCCGCTGGCGACTATCTCCGTGCCGTCCATGAGCGTCACGCGGTAAGCCTGTTTATGTGTGCGCCACGCGGCTTGCACCTCCGTCTCAACGAAGTATCTGTACCGATCCCGCAGCTCTGTGCCGATGATTCGGTCCCCCACACGGATATCACCAATTGGCTTCTGCCGGCCATCAGCCATGAGAATCAGCGTCTCTGGACTCAGGCAGTAAACACACTGGTGGAGGCATCCACGCGTGGGGTTGACGGTCCACTGGAACGGCATGTTCGACTGCGCAGGAACCTTGTTCAGGGCGGTCTTGCACGCGACCTCGTGAAAGGTCACCCCTTCGAACTCGGGGGTGCGCACCGAGCGCACCAGCCCTTTCATGGGGAGGAGGGCGGCGCCGTCGTCGCCGGTGATCTTCTGACCCTGCCATCGCATGCCCTTATTCGAACACATATTCGAATGAACGTCCATCATCGACGTCCGTGAGCACGTCAGCTGAGCAGCAGGACCACCATGCCCAGAGCAGTGCCGACGGCGAGAACCGAACCCAGCAGCCCCAGCGCGAGGGCGGGCCCACCGGTGCGCCGAAGCTGGCGCAGGTCCACGCCGGCCCCGATGCCCACCATCGCAACGGTGAGCAGCAGGGTGGTCAGCGCGCCCAGCGTCTCACCTGCCGCCCTCTCGACCCCGAACAGCGAATTCAGCCCGACAGCGACCAGAAAGCCCACCACGAACCAGGGCACCAGAGTGGTGCGCCCCGTCCCTTCGCTCCGGCCCTGGACAAGGCCCAGACCAAGCATCAGGGGGGCCAGCAGCAGAACGCGCGCAAGCTTCACCGTGGTGGCCGCGGCCAGTGCAACGGCACCGACCAAGCCTCCCGCAGCAACCACCTGCCCCACCTCGTGAACGCTGGCGCCGATGAGCACACCGGTAAGCCGCTCGCCCAGTCCCAGCACACCGGCGAGCGCGGGCAGTCCAAACAGCAGCGCCGTCCCGCACAGCGTGACGACGGCCAGCGCCGTAGCGGTCACCGCCTGGAGGGGCTGACCGCGCCGGTCCATGCCATCACCACGGTCCAGAACAGAGGCAGCTGCAGCCACCGCGGAGGCACCGCAGATTGCGGTTCCGGTGGCCAGCAGGATCGCCGTGGTTCGCTCTGCCCGCACCGCGGGCGCGAGCAGCAGCATGCCGAAGAAGGTCACTGCGGAGGTGACCCCGATGACGACCAGCACCTCCCAGCCCAGGCCGAGGATGTCGCCCACGGCCAGCTGAAGCCCAAGCACCACAATGCCGATCCGCAGGAGGAACTTGGCCACCCAGGAGAAGCCGGCCTCAGCCCAGCGCGGCACCCAGCCCAGCGTGCGCAGAGCGATGCCGGCGAGAACTGCCAGCAGCATGGCGGATAGCCCCGGCACCCAGGCAGCGATGAACCGGTGGGCAACGGCGGCGACGACCAGTGCCAGTACGGCCCCAGGCATAATCCGGCGCGCGGCACCGCGGAACGACTCGGCGGAGAAGCGAGCAGCCATCAGCGCTCCAGCAGTTCCAGCAAAGCCGCCTCAATCGCCGCCGCGTGACGGTCGGCGGTGTAGCGGGCAAGGATGACCTCCCGGCCCCGGGAGGCCATGCGCTCCAGCTCCTCACGGTCACCCAGGACCCGCTGCAGCACCGCGCGCAGGGCCGCGGCGTCCCCACGCGGATAGAAGCGCCCCGTCTCCCCTTCCGTGACGGCTTCAATCTCCGGACTGGAGTCGGGGTTATCCGCCTCAGCGACCACCGGCACGCCAAAGCTCAGCGCCTGGATGACGTTCAGACCGGCTCCGCCGATGGACACCGCGCAGTCGGCCTGAGCGTAGAGCTCGCGCAGGGTCTCCACGTCATAGACCGCCCCGAGGAACTGCGCCGGGACTCCGGCCTCGGCAAACACACGCTCGAGCCGGGGCCGCTCCACCCCGTCTCCTACGATGATCACGCGCGGGCACGGGCCGGCTGTCTCGTCCCAGTCCTGCAGCGCCTCCGCCAGGGTGTCGAGGCGGTGCCGCGTGGTGAGGCGGGAACTGTAGATGATGGTAGGGACGTCGTCGTGCGCCTGCGGAGGCACTTCGGCCGCGGAATCCTCCACCTGCTGTGCGCTGTAGAGGCTGTTGTAGACGACTTTGATCTTCTCCCGCGGCACGCCGTAGCTGACGCCGAGGTCTTTAGCCCGGTCCCCGTAGACCAGCAGACCGTCCACCAGGGAGTAGAAGGCCAGCCGGAACTGTCGCTTGATCCCGTCCTCCGGACGCTTCCACCCGTGACCCCAGAGGTAGACCCTCCGACCCCGGAGACGACCCGCGGCAGCCGCGACCCATGTGGAGGCGGTATAGATGCGTCCCTCCAGGACAAAAGCGTGATAGCCCCCGCGCCAGACGGCGGCGACCTGGCCCTTCTCCCACCACAGCTTGCCCCAGGTGCGCAGGTGAACGGGGCCGATGGTCTTGAGCACCTCGGCGGAGGCGGATTTGATGCGGTCAGCCTCGCTGGACTCAGCGTTGACGAAGCGGCCCAGCAGGTCCAGGTTCAGTCGCCGGGAGGCCTGCAGGCGCCGAATCAGAGGTTCGCGGTAGTGCGAGACCGTGGGCTGAACCTGGAACCGGATACGGGGGCGGGAGGGGTCAGACACTCCCCCAGCTTATAGATATTTGTGAGGCTCCCCGAGCCCTGGTAAGGTGAATGAGCGCTGCCTGAGGGCGGCGCCCGGGGGTGTAGCTTAATGGTAAAGCCCCAGCCTTCCAAGCTGGCTACGCGGGTTCGATTCCCGTCACCCCCTCCGTGATCCACTATCCCGGTGATGACCTAGCCTCTATCAACGCCGAGGCGCGCGTGGCTGTCGCCGACCAGCATCTTCAGCTGGCGGTCATCCTTCCGGTCTTCAACAACGGTGATCTCCTGCGTGAGCGCTCCTTTGCCTCACTGCGCAGGTTCCCGCAGTTCTCCCGCCTCCATGTGCTGCTGATCGACGATGGGTCCACCGACCCCGACACGGTAGCCACGGTTCGCGAACTGGCGCAGGCCTACCCCAATGTCACCGCCTTCCTCCACCGCACGGGAGGCTCAGGCTCGGCCTCCCGGCCCCGCAACGTGGGCCTGGCTCTGACCCATACCCCGTATGTCACCTACCTCGACCCCGACGACGAGGCGCACGACGACGTCCTCTGGCGGGCCCACGAAGCCCTCGCCCAAGCGCCCGAGGCCCAGCTGGCCATCACCAATCAGCTACGCGCGGGCTCCGAGGGCTGGCAGGACGTCAACAACATCCGCCACTACGACCTGCACCCCCTGGAGGGGCGCGCCGACCTCTACCGGGCTGGACCCCAGGTGCTCACACAGGCGCAGTTCCGGCAGACCAACCTGGCCGCTCTGGTGATCCGCACTGAGTGGCTGAAGTCCACTGGAATCGAGCAGGTGCTCGGAGCTGCCGGGCAGGACTCCCTGTTCTTCCTGCAGGTCTTCGCCGCCGCCGAGACCTTCCTGGCCCACCGTGAGCCCGCCTACCTGTACCACGCGGACACCCCCGGATCCATGGTGAATGCCGTGGGCGCCCGGTACTTCGCCAAGTGCGTGATCCGTGAACGGGCGCAGGCACAATGGCTGAAGGAGTCCTCCCTGCTGGAGGCCTATGTCCGGCAGGGCCTGGAGCGGGCCCTGGTCACCTGGTACCTGCGCAAGCTCAAGCAGGTCCCCGGCGACGACGGCGGCTTCCAACGGGCCGAATGCGCCCAGCTGATCCGTGAGATCGCTTCCCTCTACGTGGGCGACCCCTCCCGCCACCGGTGGCGCTACCCCCAGACGATGCTGTTCTTCCGCCGCCCCGGTCTCCCCTCCGCCCAGGGGCTGCGCGCAGCGGCAGCGTCTGTTCGCGCCGCGCTCTCCTCCTGACCACCGGCCGCTCGTTTAGCAGCTCCCGCGCCCTCCCCAGTTCTTCATCTCACCGTCGGTGCGCGTGGTGGGCAGCACCATGATGGAGCCCCTGGTGAAGATCACCGACGAGTACGAGATCGTCCCCTGGCTGGCTCGGGACTGGGATGTCAGCGACGACGGACTGGAGATTACCCTCCGCCTGCAGGAGGACGTGCAGTGGCACGACGGTGAAGCATTCACTGCCGAGGACGTGAAGTTCAACCTCGAGGAGGTCATCCAGTACCAGTACATCGCCGGTGACGCAGCTGCTTCCATCGGATCGGTGGAGGCACCCGACGAGCACACCGTGGTCATTCACATGGACGAGCCCTACGGCCCCTTCTTCGAGATGCTGGCAGTGCAGAGCATGATTCCCCAGCACATCTACGAGGGCACCGACTTCCTCACCAACGAGGCCAACTCAGCACCGGTGGGCACCGGGCCCATGGTCTTCGACTCCTTCACGGAAGGCGAAGAGGTCGTGGTCACCGGAAACGAGAACTACTGGGCCGGGGAGGTGGAGATCGACCGGCTCATCTTCCCGGTATTCCCCGACCCGAACGCGCAGGACCTCGCCCTGCTCTCCGGGGAGCTCGACCGCGGCGGCGTCAGCGCCTCCCGCTACGAGGACATCGAGGCCGAACCCGAACTGGAGACCAGCACGCGGGGCTCTATGCAGTGGATGGCGTTCTTCAATATGAACACGGACGTCGAGGAGCTCCAGGACCCGCAGGTACGTCAGCTCGTGTACTCAGCCATCGATCGCCGTCGCGTCCACGAGGTGGCCGTTCCGCACAACTCGGAGTTGGCAGAGAGCATCTACCCGGACCCCCTGGACTGGGCCCACAGCCCCAACGTCAACTACCTGGAGGACTTCGCCTACGACGTCGAAGCCATCAGCCAAGGACTCGACGACGCCGGCTATCCGGTGGGCAGCAACGGCTGCCGGTTCAGCCTGGAGCTGACGTATATGGCGCCGGACCCCAACGCGCGCCAGATCGCCGAGGTGGTCCAAGCGTCGATGGACGAGGTAGGCATCTGCATCGACCTCAACGGCATTGATAATAACGTCTACCAGGACCTGATCTATGTGGAGCGTGACTTCGAAGTCACCGTCCTGGTCGGCGCCACCGAGACAGACCCCAACCTGGGAATCACCATCTGGCACGAGTGCAATGAGGACGGCGTGCATTCCCGGAATCCTTCGGGGCACTGCGACGAGGAGCTGGACCGCCTGGCGGAGCAGGCGCTTCGCGCAGTGGACGAGGCTGAGCGCGGACGCTACCTTCAGGAGTTTGAAGAACGTGCAGCAGAGGTGATGGTCTCAGCGCCGATCGCCCACGTCTGGGGCCTGAACGCGTACAACGCCCAGAAGTGGGACGGCGCGGACCTGCCCACTCGCCACATTCCCATCGACTGGCACGAGATCCGTCCCGCTCAGAGGGACTGAGGCGGCGCTGCCTCAGCTCCGGCGCGAGGAGCGCGCGTATTCATCCGCGCCCCGACCCAGCAGCGCCTGGGCCATGCCCACTCCCTCGCACACGTAGTAGTCATCGGTATAGGTGACAGGGCGACGTCGCAGGTGCTTCTGCGCGCGACGCAGCGACCCATAGCCGATGCGCACCGCCGATTCGGCAGCAAGACGCACCGCAAGAGCGCCGCCCCGCGTGCCCTTGGCCTGCATCTTCAGGGCGCGCACCCTTCCGCCGCGGACCGCGCGTGCGCGCAGCCACTCCTTGGTGGCACGCTCCTGGGGCACTACCTCCACCACCTGGGCCTGGGCGCACCACCACACATCGGCGCCGGCGGCCAGCAGACGGTCAAAGAGCTCAGAGTCCTCGCCTCCGGAGAAGTTGAACCGCTCGTCAAAGCGAAACCCGGAGGCGGTGAACCAGTGGGCACGCACCAGCGTGTTGTTGGTGGCCGGTCGACGGTAGCGCAGTTGGCCTCCGCGTCCTGTGGCGCTGAGCCAAGGGCCGGTGGGCCGGTCGGTGCGGCGCACGTAGCCGTACTCCTCGAGCCACGCGGGCTCTTCGCCGGTGAACTCCGGGGTCACCGGGCCTGTGACCACGTGGGCGCCCGATGAGTCTGCACAGTCCAGCAGCGCCGCGAGCCAGCCGGGCCTGACGTACTCGTCGTCGTCCAGGAAGATGACGGCCTGGGCGTCAGTGGGCACGGCGTCCAGGCTCGTGTTCCGGGCCGTACCAATCCCGGGCTGCGGCTGATGGAGGTACCGTGCCAGAGGGAGGGCCCTCTTGACGGTGGCCTCGGCCGCCGGCACTGGCGCGTTGTCCACCACGATCACGTTCTGCGCAGGGATCGGCTCGGTGCTCAGACTCCGCAGGAGCCGGGTCAGCAGCTCATTGCGTCGGTAGGTCGCCACACAGATGTAGACGTGTGAAGCGTCCAGTGCCGGAGGCTGCTCCGTCACGGAGTGCCCTCTGCGGACTCATCCAGCTGCTCGAGGTCATCTGGCTGCACGTTTTCAGGAGCCGTGCCGTCCAGGAGGGACTCGGGATCATCCTCGTCGCTCTCGGGCGCGTCGGTCTCCTCACCGGTGAAGGAGTCGTCGAGCATCTCTCCGTCGAGACGTTCGTAGTGCTCCAGGAACCCGCTGAGATTGTCGTTCTTCAGGGAGCGCTGCAGCAGCGCCATGAGCTCTTCGTCGGGGAGGATGACCTGGGCTCCCCCGGAGGTAACGGTGTGCTCGCCGGTGGGGATGGTGAACATGTGGATGTCAGATCCCCGCAGCTGGTGCATGTCCATGGCGTAGCCGGCGATAGTCTCAGCATCCAGGGCAGAGTCAACTTCCAGATAGGGCACGATCTCCTCCACCACGCTCATGACGCGCTGAGGGTTAGTCAGGGTGTCCCCGGAGAGGAAGCGTTCAACGATGGCCCGGACCACGAGCTGCTGATTCTGCACGCGCACATAGTCACCCATGGGGAAGGATTTGCGCTCCCGCACAAACCGCAGAGCGTTGGAGCCCTCGAGCCGGATGGTGCCTTCAGGATAGAAATCCGGGTTGCGCTGACCAGCGGAGAACGACCGCGGATTGTCCACGTAGACTCCGCCCAGCGCCTCGGTCAGCCCGGCAAAGCCTTCGAAGTCGATGACGGCAACATGGTCGATATGCGTGTAGAGCAGCTCTTCAACCATGTCCACGGCCAGCTCGTAGCCACCGGCGCTCAGCGCGGAGTTGACACGCCCCATGCCTTCGCCGGGGACCTCCACCCACAGGTCACGCATGATGGACATCACGTAGACCTCGGAGCGGTCTGCCGGGATGTGCACGAACATCATGGTGTCCGAGCGCTCCCCTTCCTCCCCGATGCGAGAACGGTACTCGCTCTCGACGTCGCCGCGGGAGTCGGTGCCCAGCAGCAGGATGTTGATCGTGCCTTCGGGAGTGCGGTAAGCGGTGTCGTCCTGGAGGTCGAGTTCATCGATCACGTTGCGGTTCTCGTTGAACGTGCTCGAGAGCTGATGCAGATAGGTGCCGGCTACGGCCACAGCGGCAATGACCAGGACCGTTATGGCGGCGAGGCTGAAGAGCGCAATCCGACGACGACGCCGGCGTCGCTCCGGCGGGGCCTTCTTCTTTCCTGCTGCGGGTGCGGGGACCGGAGGCTCCGGTTGATGCTTAGCCCGGCGTGGGCGGTGAGGCTGTGCCTCCTCGCTATTGGACCCCACGGGCCCTCCCTTCTCCACCGCGATCGCGCAGAACTGTCCGCGCTATGCTAGCCGACGATTCTGGACGATTCGCACCTATCGGTCCTCTCACCAACGCCCGTTTCGCGGACGCGGCTGGCAGCGCGGGCACCAGTAGGAGGACCTGTTGGCGAAGGCCTCCCGGCGCACAGCTGTGGTGAGTCCCGCTGCTGCGCAGCGGCGGCACGGCTGGCCGGCTCGGCCGTAGCACTCCAGCGACCGTGCGAAGTATCCGCTGGCACCGTTGACGTTGACATAGAGCGAGTCGAAGCTGGTGCCTCCGGCCTCCAGCGCAGCGCGCATCACCTGCTGTACGGCGCTCAGCAGCCGCATAGCTTCCGCCCGGGTGATGGTCTCGGTGCGGCGGGCATAGTGCAGCTTGGCCAGCCATAGGGCCTCGTCCGCGTAGATATTGCCGATTCCGGAGATCACCGTTTGGTCCAGCAGCGCCCGTTTGAGCCCTGACCGGCGGGACCGCAGGCGGCGGAACAGGGTCTCCGCCTCATACCCGCTCTCCAGCGGGTCCTGGGCGATATGGACGGCGACGGCGGGCACGGAGCCGCTGGCATGATCGGCGTCCACCAGCGGGCTGATGAGCAGGTGTCCGAAGATCCGCTGGTCCACAAAGCGCATCTGACCGGGTGCACCGGCGTCCTTGTAGAGCGGGCCCAGGTCGAAGGTGACCTTCAGGTGCTTCTCGGCGGGAGCGCGCTGCTCCTCCATGAGGACCTGGCCGCTCATGCCGAGGTGGATCAGCAGCGCTGGGGGCGTGCCGCCCGAGCATGCGGGGACGAAGGGTATCCACAGGTACTTGCCGCGCCGGGCCGGGGTTCCAAGTGTGGCACCGGTGAGCTGGCCGGTGAAGTCTTCGACGGGGGTGCGCGTCGGGTCTGCGGGGATATGGCGGCGCAGGCTGCGGGAATCGTGGACCGTGACGGTCTCCACGGTACGCCCAGCGGCCCAGGTCTGGACGCCGCGGCGGACCACTTCAACTTCTGGCAGCTCAGGCATGGCTCGTCATGATGGGCTCAGTAGCGGCCCAGCACGAGGGCGAGGATGTCATCTCCCCCGGTGTGGGTGCTCAGCTGTTCGACGCCGGCGCGGGCAGCGGCGCGCTCAGCCTCCTTCTTTGAAGGCCCGGTGCCGGTTCCGTACTGAGTGCCGCCGATGGTCAGGGTGGCTTCGAAGGATTTGTTGTGGTCGGGACCAAAATCCTCAATGAGGTATCGGATTTCTCCGAGGTCCCGTTCGGCGGCGATTTCCTGGACTGTGGTCTTCCAGTCCTTGCCGGCGGTCATCGCTTCTTTGTCCTGCAGCAGCGGAGTCACCAGCCGCAGGACCAGTCGCCGGGCAGTCTCCAGGTTGGTGGAGAGATACGCGGCGCCGAAGAGCGCCTCCATGGTGTCCGCCAGGATTGAATCCTTGTCCTGACCGTTGCTGCGGGCTTCTCCGGTACCGAGCTTGATGTGCGGTCCCAGGTTCAGGCTGCGCGCGATCCGGGCCAGTGCCCGGGTGGACACCAAAGCTGCCCGCAGTCGAGCCAGGTCACCTTCAGGGAGCTCAGGGTAGGTCCGGTAGAGATAGTCGGTCACGGCGATGCCCAGCACCGAGTCCCCCAGGAACTCGAGGCGCTCGTTCGTGGGCAGCCCCTCGTTCTCATACGCATAGGAGCGATGCGTGAGGGCAAGACGAAGAGTCTCGGGGTCGATATGGACCCCGAGACTCTCGATCAGTATGTGGTTCTCGGCCAACTCAGGCGTCGGCGACCTTGCGACCCTTGTACTCGTAGAACAGCGGGGTGTCAGCCGAGTCGGTCACCAGCTTGGCCTGGTGAGGACGGCTGTAGACCACACGGCCGTTCTCCACGGTCTTCACCAGGGTGGGCACTTCGGCCTTCCACTGGGAGCGGCGGTGACGGGTGTTGGCACGGGACTTCTTCCGCTTCGGAACAGCCACGGTGTCTCTCTTCTCTCTCGTTGACGGTCGGTCAGGTGTTAGTCACGTCTTATGGAGGACGTCAGGGGGCGCTAGGCCTTGTCCTCGTCCTCATTCAGTTCTGCTGCCAGGTCCTGCAGGGCGGCCCAGCGGGGGTCGAGCTGTTCGTGGACATGCTCGGGGTCCTCCTCCATGCGGAATCCGCACTGGGAGCACAGTCCCGGACAGTCCCCGCGGCAGACCGGCTGGAACGGCAGCGCTGTGACCACCAGATCACGCAGCACCGGCTCGAGGTCCAGGGTAATGTCCTCGCCGACGATGCGCGTGTCGTCCTCGTCTCCGTCGCGTCCTTCCTCCGCGTCCCAGGAGAACAGCTGCATGAGATCAACTGTCAGCGGGTAGCTGAGGGGGTCCAGGCATCGGCCGCATTCGCCGGTGACCCGCGCGGTGGCGGTGCCGGTGACGAGTACGCCCTCATGGACGGATTCAAGCCGCACGTCGAGGTCAATGTCGCTGCTCTCCGCAACACCGACCAGCACAGTGGCGAAGCCTGCCGGAGCGGGCACGGTGCGGAGAATCTCTTCCCCGGTTCCGGGCCTGCCCTTGAGCTCTTTGACGTCCACCTGCAGCAGACTGCTCTGCTGTGGATGTTTCACAGCGTGTCAGTCTACCAGCTTGGGAGTTTCAGGCGCGAACTGTGGAAACTTCGCGTCCCTCAGAGGTCCGCGGCGAAGTCCTTGAGCCAGCTCCGCAGGTCCGGACCCAGGTCTTCACGATCCACCGCCAGGGTCACCACAGCCTTGATGTAGCTGAGCTTATCCCCGGTGTCGTAGCGACGGCCGCGGAAGATCACCGCGTGGACTCCTCCGCCCTCCTCAGCGGGCTTCGACGCCATCACCTGCAGGGCATCGGTCAGCTGGATCTCGTTGCCCTTGCCCGGCGGAGTCTGTTCCAGCTGCGCGAAGATCGCCGGGTGCAGCACGTAGCGGCCGATGATCGCCAGGTTCGAAGGCGCCTCCTGGACCGGGGGCTTCTCCACCAGTGCCTGCACGGGCACCACCTCAGCACCGGGCTCGTTGTCCGCCCCGCCGGCGTCGACGACACCATAGGCGGAGACGTTCTCCTCGGGCACCTCCATCACCGCGATGACCGAGCCGCCCAGCTTCTGCTGGGTCTCCATCATGGTTGTCAGAAGTTCATCGCGAGGATCGATCAGATCATCACCCAGCAGCACAGCGAAGGGCTCGTCGCCCACGTGCTGCTTGCCGCAGAGCACCGCATGGCCCAGGCCCTTCGCCTCGCCCTGACGGACATAGTGGATATCGCCCAGCTCGGTGGCGTAGCGCACCGCCTCAAGCTTCTTGGTGTCTCCCTTGGCTTCGAGGATGGACTCGAGGTTGGGAGCACGGTCGAAGTGATCCTCCATGGCACGCTTATTGCGGCCGGTGATCATCAGAATGTCGTCGAGCCCGGCCTTGGAGGCCTCGGCGACGACGTACTGGATGGCGGGCTCGTCCACCACCGGCAGCATCTCTTTTGGCATGGCTTTGGTTGCCGGCAGGAAGCGCGTGCCCAGGCCGGCGGCGGGGATCACGGCTTTACGGATCGACGTCGTAGTGCTCATGTAGCACACCCTATCGCGAATTCTCGCGCTGACTCGATGAAAACTGGAAGTCAGTTGGTTTCTTTAAGGCGTGTGTGGACGGCGCGCGGCACGAACTCTCCGACGCTTCCTCCCAGGGCATGAACTTCCTTCACGAGCGTGGAGGACAGGTGCGCATGGCGTCCGTCGGCGGCGAGGAAGACCGTCTCGATGCCGCTGAGATGCCGGTTCATGGTGGCCATGGAGGATTCGTAGGTGAGGTCCTGGGGTCCGCGCAGGCCCTTCACGATGGCGTTGGCCCCGACCTCCTTGCAGAACTCGGTGAGCAGACCCGCCGACAGCGGCCTGACGGTCACTCCTCGCAGGTAGGAGAAGGTCTCCGAAGCCATTTCGATCCGCTGCTCGAGGCTGAACAGCGGTGTCTTGTGCATATTGGCCGACACCGCAACGATGACCTCGTCAAAGAGGTTTGCGGCGCGCGCAATGATTTCGACGTGGCCGTTGTGCAGCGGGTCGAAGGAGCCGGGGCAGACTGCGGACTGCATGGCTCCAACCTACTGCATCGGCTCAGCGCCTAGGCCGTACCGCCGATTCGATGACGTCGCGGAACGTGCTGAAGAGCAGGTCCCTGTCGAAGCGGGTGCGTGCCAGCTCCAGCGCTGCCTCGGAACCGTCGGACGGATTGATCGTGCCCGTGCGCAGACCCTCGACGAGCGCGTTGGCCGCCTGGGCAGGGTCTCGAGAGAGCTGCCAGCCCGCACCGTGTTCGGTGAGGATCTCCGGTAGCCAGCCTGCGTGGTTGAACAGCACCGGCCGCGCGGCGGCCAGGGCGTCAAAGACTTTGTTTAGGGAGTTGATCTCCAGCGCGGGGTTATCCACCAGGGTCGAGACCGCGAAGTCCGCCGCGGGCAGCATCCGCTCGATTTCCGTGCGTGGGATGCTGCCGGGCAGCACCTGCAGCGCGTCCAGCCCGTAGCTGCGCGCCAGCTCACGGCAGCGGTCGGTGTCTGCACCCTCCCCGTAGGCGACCACTCGGAAGCGCTCTCCACGTGCGGCGAGCTCTCCGGCGAGGCTGACCAGCCAGGGCACGTCGTAGGTGACGCCGAAGCTGCCGGCGTAGAAGAGCACCGTCTCATCCTCATCCCAGCCGAGCTCCTCGCGGATCGACTGCCGGTCCTTGCGGCCTGCGGCAAAGTTCTCCACATCGGAGGCGTTGGGAACCACGGTGGTGCGGGCCCCAGGGTGGACGCGCTTGACCCCCGCCTCCATCCCGGGTGAGAGAGCGATGACGTGTGCCGCGGTGCGGTAGGCGAGCTTCTCCAGCTGCTGAGCGGCTGCGATGGCCGCGCGGTTTTTCAGAAACCCCAGTGCCACCGGAGCCTCCGGCCAGAGGTCACGGACTTCGAAGACGAACGGCACACGCCCGAGCCTCGAGGCAATAATGCCCGGCACCGCGGTGGTCAGGGGCGTCGAGGAAGCGAAGACGACGTCGGCCTTGTCCTGGGAGGCATACCAGGAGGCGCGCGCCATGAACGAGATGAAGGAACGCACACGCTGCTGGAAGACCATGGCGTTCTCGTAGGGCACGGCGAGCCGTCGGACGGTCACGCCCTCCAGTTCAAGTGTCCGCTTCTCCCGGCCGCCGCAGATGACCGTCACATCGTGGCCAGCCTTCGCCAGCCGCCGGGCGAACTGCCACGGCCGCTGCCACCCCGATTCCCAGGGGAAGTTGAAGTGCTGGTGGATGTAGACGATACGCACGCACGCCAGTCTAGTAGGCGCTGCCCCGTCACCCGGAACTAGGCCGGTTCCGCGAGCCAGATCCGGGTGCTGCCATAGGTCTTCTCGTGGAAGAGCTCCAGTCCGGAGGGCCAGTGAGGTTCAGGGCTGCGAGCATCGCGTTCGACCACCACGGTTGCCGCCTCATGCAGCTGCGGGACCGAGAGGGCCAGGATCTTGTGCAGCTCCTCGTCGGTGAGCTGGTAGGGCGGATCCAGGAAGAGCAGCTCGATGGGCGCTCCGCTGCGCGCACTGAGGTACTTCAGAGCATCGGCCTTGTGGACCTGGGCGGCCTGTCCGAAGGCCTCGGCGTTCTTGCGCAGGGTCCGGTAGGCCGCCTCCGCCTTGTCCACGGCTTCTAATGCGGCTGCTCCACGGCTGAGCGCCTCAAAGCCGAGCGCTCCGGATCCGGCGAAGAGGTCCACCACCACGGCGTCGGCGAGCGCGTTGTAGCCTTCCAGCCGGGAGAACAGCGACTCTTTGACCCGGTCGCTGGTGGGTCTGGTGGCGACAGTGGGGACGGCCGCTAGTCGGCGTCCTTTGTGGGTGCCGGCGATGATGCGTGCCATCGGTGCTCCTTATCTGCTCAAAGGTCGGGGATCGGGCGCAGCGGCTCACAGGTCAGGACCGGCGCAGGTACCCTTCGTCATCCTCGCTCCAGGCCGCTGCGGCGGCAGACAGTTGCGGCCATCGGCTCCACTCCGGGTCCTCGGCACTGAGCCGGGCGACATGCTCCGCCGCGTCGGTGATCAGTTCCTCGTCGCGAATCACCTGGAGTAGCTTCAGCCGCGTGCTGCGTCCGGCCTGGGCGGAGCCCAGCACGTCCCCTTCCCTGCGACGCTGAAGGTCCAGCCGAGCCAGGGCCATGCCGTCCTGGGTGGCGGCGACCTGCTGGAGCCGCTCCACCGAGGGGTGGTCCTCCGGCTGGCGCGTCACCAGCAGACACTGGTTCTTCTGCGTTTTGCCTCGGCCGATGCGTCCACGCAGCTGGTGAAGGGTGGAGACCCCGAATGAGTCGGCGTCGAGGATAACCATAAGGGTCGCGTTAGGCACGTCCACCCCCACTTCGATCACCGTCGTGGCCAGGAGGACGTCGAGCTCACCGCGTTCGAAGGCGCCCATCACGACTTCCTTCTCCTCCGTGGAGAGCTGACCGTGCAGTACGCCCCGGCGCAGTCCGGCCAGCTCGGGAATCTGTCCGAAGCGCTGGTCCATGTCCGTGACGGAGGCGGTTGCCGTAGAGTCGCTGCTCGGTTCGATGGACGGGCAGACCACATAGGTCTGCCGGCCGGCGGCCGCTTCCTCCGCGATGCGCTCCCAGACTCGGGCGATGTAGCGGGGCCCTCTGGACATGGGCACCACATGGGTGGCGATGGGACTGCGCCCTGCCGGCATGCCCTCGAGCACGGTCATCTCCAGATCACCGAAGACGGTCATCGCCACCGACCGCGGGATGGGTGTTGCCGACATCACCAGGGTGTGCGGGGTCGTCTCGAATCGCTCGCGCAGGGCGTTGCGCTGCTCCACACCAAAGCGGTGCTGCTCGTCGACGACAATCAGACCCAGCTCCGCGAACTGCACGGTCTCCCCCAGGAGCGCATGGGTGCCGACGACGACGTCGGCCTGACCCGAAGCGATCTCCAGGAGCACCTGTCGCCTGGCGGCCGCCGGGAGCGACCCGGTGAACAGCCTCACCCGCAGGGGCGCCTCATCGTCCTGGGCCAGCAGACCTGTGCGCGTCTCGTCCGCCAGGGGACCCAGCGCCCGCCGCAGGGAGCGTTCGTGCTGGGCAGCAAGCACCTCCGTGGGCGCTATGAGGACGGCCTGACCACCGTTGTCCACAACCTGCAGCATGGCCCGCAGCGCCACGAGAGTCTTGCCGGATCCGACCTCACCCTGCAGCAGCCGGTTCATCGGTGCTGTGCTGTTGAGCGCTTGCGAGAGGACCTCCCCGGCGAGGCTCTGTCCCTCAGTCAGCTGGTACGGCAGCTGCTCGTCGAAGGCACTGACCCGTCCGTGCGGGCGCCGCGGATAGGCGCGGGCATGCCGCTGGGCGACCTGTTTGCGCTGCTGCGCCAGCGTCGCCTGCAGCAGGAAGGCCTCGGTGAAGCGCAGGCGACGGAATCCCACCTCAGGATCGTCGGGGTGCCCGGGGCGATGGATGAGCCGGTACGCGGTGAGCAGATCGACCATGTTCTCAGCGTTCAGCACGTCCTGCGGCACGGGATCCGGCCAGGTGCTCGGCTCTGCGGGCCTGGGCAGCAGGTAATCAAGTACTACGTCGATACAGGCGGCGATGTCCCAGCTGGAGAGTTTAGCCCGTCCCGGGTAGAGCGGAATGGGGCCCTGACGTTCGGCCAGGAGGCTGGAGATGCTGTCCGAGGGTGCCACCGTGCCGTCAGCCGTGGCCAGGACCGAGAAGATGGGGTTGTTGAGCGTGAAGCTGCTGCGATAGGTGGTCACCTTGCCGTGGAACATGGCTCGGACGCCGGTGTGTAGCTTACTGCGCGCCTCGTAGCCCATGAAGAAGGCAAGGGACAGACGCTCGTCGAAGAGATCTTTGACGGTGACTTCGACGATGAAGCCGCGCCGGCTCTGCATGCGGCGTTCGCTGGTGCTGACCACCTCGGCGATGAAGGTCACGTGCTCGCCCTCGACCAGCTCCTCGAAGCTGGAGAGCTGGCCGGCGTTGACGTAACGGCGGGGATAGTGGTCCAGCAGCTCTGCCACGGTGCGGATATCCAGCTGTTCGGCGAGGGTGGCGGCAGTCTTGCCTCCCAGCATTCTGTCCAGCGGTGTGTCAGGGGTCGGCTCAGGCATCACGAAGACCTTTCACCATGGCCGGTCTCACTCCCGCGGCTGCCCGCCCCCGGAGAGCGGGGTGACGGTGCTCGATTCGACGGTCCCGGCCGATTCGATGGCGGCCAGGGCCGCGTGCTCATCCTCGGCGTGAAGGTGAATGCGCCAGCGATACTCCGCGTCGATCTCCTCAGTGACTGCCTGCGGTGCGGACCGTACCGGATGCGCGGGTTCGGTGCCGTCGTCGGAGCCGGCCTGCGCATCCGCGGTGACCGGTTCGATGGGGGTGATGATCACCGACTCCCCCAGCTCATCGAGCTGGTGCCGCAGGGATGCGGCCTCCAGGGGACTCAGTCGCACCGTGGACATGATCTCCACTGCGGAGCTTGCCGAGGGCGGGGCGGGCCGGGTCTCATCAGCCGGTTCGGACGCTTGCCACCCGGCTAGCTCTGAGAGCATGTCCCGCTCGAGCGCGTTATGGTCGAGTTCCTGACCGCGCACTGTTGCGGCCAGCGCCAGGACTACCAGCAGCAGTCCGAGCCCGCCGGAATCCACCACCCGCGCCTGGGCTAAGGGGCCAAGCTGGTGCTCGGTGGCGGCCAGGGCCTCCCGTGCCGCGTGGATGAGCGGGTCCATAGCGGCTTCCAGGGCGGCTCGGGATTCAGGTTCGGCCGCATGGCGGGCCTGCTCAGCGGCCTCATCGCGCAGGGCGTCCAGAACGGAGAGCATCGTACCGTTGACAGGATTCGACAGCGCCGACCAGGCCCGCAGGCTGGCACGCTCCAAAGCTCGGGAAAGCCCGGCGATCGTCAGCCGCTCCGTGCCGTGGAGGGGTTCGGCGAATCCCGAGATCAGCACGGCCAGCAGAGTGCCTGAGTTCCCGCAGGCTCCCGCCATGGCTTTGCTGCCGGCGGTGGCCAGCAGCTCACCCAGGTCCTGTGCGGGAGACGCCTCAACAGCCCCGCGGCAGGCTCGGACGGTCGCCAGCATATTGGCGCCGGTGTCCGAGTCCGCCACGGGGAACACGTTGAGTCGGTTGAGCCGGTGGCTGTGCACCTGCAGCGCCTCTTCGGCGAGGGCGAACCAGCGCTGCACTGCCGCTGCGCCTCTGACCTTGCCCTTCACCGTATGTCCCCTCACCTGTGTGGTCTTGTGTTGACGTGGTGTCCAGGATATCGGGGACTGACCCGGCTCAGCGGCTGAGGTACTCCTCCAGCGTGCCGTCGCGCAGCGCCTGGCGGATCTCCTCCATTGCTGCCTGGTCCTGCACGAAGATCCACTGACCGTCGTCGGACCAGCTGGAGCCGCCGTTGGGCAGGGTGGCGAACTGGATGTTGTCCACGGCGCCGCGGAACTCCCAGAGCAGGCCTGCCGCGGTGGAGGAATCGAGCTCCTCGTCCACGATCAGGTGTGGGGCAAAGGTCGAGACCATATCGTGCACGCGCACCGGGTTGGCAAGGTTGGAGCCGGAGGCTGCCTGCCTGATCACGGCACGGATGAATGCCTGCTGGTTCCGGATTCGCTGGAGGTCTCCCTCCGGGAAGCTCTTGCGGTGCCGGACGAACGCCTCCGCCATGCCCGAGTCCATGTGGATCTCGCCCTGGTTGAAGGTGTAGCCGTACTGGGTGAACTCCGTGGGATACGTGTTGTTCACCGTCACTCCGCCCATGGCGTCCACCAGCGAGGTGAAGCCTTCCAGGTCGATGGCGGCGACGTGATCGACGCGTACGTCGAAGAGCGACTCAACCGTCGCTGTGGTCAGCCACGGACCTTCGGGTGCCAAGGCCAGTCCGGCATTGATTTTGTGCCACCCGTAGCCGCCGGGAATCTCGACCCACAGGTCACGCGGGATGGAGATGACCTGCACGGAGTCCCGATCAGCGGGCAGGTGAACCAGCATCATGGTGTCACTGCGGCCGCCGCCTGGGACCCGCGGGAGGTCCTCGTTCTCACCGGAGCCGCCGCCCTCGTCCGAGCCCAGCAGCAGGATGTTCATGGAGCCGTCCTCCACCGGCGCTGGGCGTTCCTCCTCCGGCGGGAACACCGGGTCGCGGCCATCCTCTGTGGCCGCGAAGGTCTGGACGTTGCCGTCATAGGCGCGTGAGAGGGACCAGAGGTATCCCACCGCCGCAAGCAGGGCCAGAATGACGAACCCGGCGATGACGCCGAGCACGATCCGCGGACCACGGCGTTTTCGGCGGACCGGGGCAGGCGGCTGCGGCGGTGGAGCGCCATCACCGGACTGGTGCCGGGGAGCGTGGTTCGGCGGCGGGGGGTAGTACGGGGGTGCTGTGCTCATACGAGTGATCTCCTGGAACAGTGCGGCCGTGCTGACGTGGGGCTCGTCGAGGAGGCCACGTGGCGCGGCACTGTGGATTCATACAGAATAGGGCACGTGTCTGCGAACCCTGTGCAACTGAGGAGAAAAGACGGCCCGTTGCCGAAGAAAATCGGCCGCCGACGGCGCGCCGTGACCGCATGGACACTGAGCCTGGCGGCGACCGCGGCCCTCACCGGTTGCTCCCCGACGGTGGGGATGGACGCTGCCCCCTACGCCGCCGATCCGGAATGCGCTCAGGTGATGCTGCTGATGCCGGAGGAGGTCGCCGAGCTGGACCGGCGGCCCACGGATGCACAGGCCACTGCGGCCTGGGGCAATCCCGCGCAGGTGCTGGTGCGCTGCGGGGTCGAGCCCCCGGGCCCGACCCCCGAGCACTGCGTGACCGCCGAGGGCATCGACTGGCTGGCCATCGAGCATGAGGACTACTGGCAGCTGGTCAGCTACGGGCGCGAGCCGGCCGTAGAGGTGCTGCTGGATGCTGACGAGGTGCCGTCGTCGTCGGTGATGCTGGCCATGGGACCGACCGTGGCCCACCTGGAGCAGACCCGCGAATGCACCACCGTCGGCCAGGAGATCGAGACCGGCGACGGCGCCTAACACCGCCCGGCGCCCGTTCAGCGACGGGGCTGGTTCAGCGCAGGCCCGCGGGCCGTTCCAGGGCCAGGGTGATCAGCTCGGTAATGAGCTCGGGATAGTCGATGCCGGTGGCCTTCCACATCTGCGGGTACATGCTGATGGGTGTGAACCCGGGCATGGTGTTGATCTCGTTGATGAGGATCTCGCCGTCGGTGGTGTAGAAGAAGTCCACCCGGGAGATGCCTTCTGCATCGAGCGCGTCGAAGGCGATGACCGCCTGGCGGCGAATCTCGTCACTGACCTCTTGCGGCAGGTCCGCGGGGCAGGACAGGTCGGCGGCGCCGGCGTCGGTGTACTTGGCCTCAAAGTCGTAGAACTGGTGCCCCGAGGCGTCGTCGTCGACGGCAACCTCTCCAGTCAGGGAAGCCCGTGCGGGGCCGCCTCCCGGGGTACCCAGTACTCCGCATTCGATCTCGCGCCCGTTGATCCCCTGCTCGATGAGCACCTTGGGGTCGTGCTTGCGGGCGGTTTCGACCGCGTCACGAAGCTGTGCCCAGTCGGTCACGCGCGTAATACCCATGGACGAGCCGGCTCGTGCGGGCTTGACGAAGACCGGCAGGCTCAAAGTCTCCTGCGCCTGGGCCAGTGCCTGTTCACCCTCCAGGTTCCAGCGGCGATCGGTGATGGTCACCCAGGGCGCCACCTTGAGCCCGGCAGCGGCGAAGGCGATCTTCATGAAGTGCTTGTCCATACCGACCGCAGAGGTGAGGACGCCGGCGCCCACGTAGGGCAGGCCCGAGAGCTCCAGCAGCCCCTGCAGGGTTCCGTCCTCGCCGAAGGGACCGTGCAGCAGCGGCAGCACCACGTCGACCTGGCCCAGGGAGGTGGTGCTGCCGTCGGGATGAACCTCCAGCAGCTCGGCCTGGCGGTCCGCGGCGCCGCCGGGACCGGAATGCAGCTGCAGGCTGGAGTCCGAGGCCTCCACACGGGGCAGCTGGCCTCCGCTGAAGCTGTGGGTGCGCGGGTCCACCACGGGACGGGTCCACTGCCCGGTGGCGGTGATGCCGACCTCGAGCACGTCGAACCGGTCCGTGTCGATGGCGCCGAGCACACCGGCTGCGGTCACGCAGCTGACGGCATGCTCAGAGGAGCGTCCGCCGTAGAGGACCAGAACGCGGGGTTTCTCTGCCATGGGGGATCTCACTTTCCTTCGGCTTGGAGGTCCTCGGACTTTAAGTCCCTGGCCAGCAGCAGCGAGGCGATGTTCTCGGTGGCCAGAGTGCCGTCCAGCACGGCGACGACGGCTTCGCAGATCGGCATCTCTACCTGGTGGGCCCGCGCCAGCTCCAGCACGGCCCCGGCTGATTTCATGCCTTCTGCGGTCTGGGTGAGCTTGGCGGCCACCTGCTCAGGCGTCAACCCCTCCCCCAGCAGGCGCCCGGCGCTGCGGTTGCGGGACAGCGGCGAGGCGCACGTCGCGACGAGGTCGCCGAGGCCCGCCAGCCCGGAGAAGGTCTCCAGACGTGCACCCAGCGCTGAGGCCAGGCGGGTGGTTTCGGCCAGTCCGCGGGTGATGACCGAGGCCTTGGAATTGTCTCCGAGGCTGCGTCCGTCGCAGATGCCTACTGCCAGCGCGATGACGTTCTTGACGATCCCGGCGATCTCCACGCCCACCACGTCGGTGTTGGTGTAGGGGCGGAAGTAGCTGGCGCTGCACAGCGCTGCAATGCGTTCGGCCACTGCCTGATCGGTGCAGGCCACCACGGAGGCGGTGGGCTCGCCCTGGGCGATCTCCATGGCGAGGTTGGGGCCCGAGACCACGGCGATCTGCTCAGCGGGCAGGCCCAGCTCCTGAGCGATCACCTCGGACATGCGCAGGTCAGTGCCCCGTTCCAGTCCCTTGATGAGGGAGACCACGACGACGCCGTCGCTGACTGCGTCCTTCACGCGTACCAGATGCTCGCGCAGGCTCTGGGCCGGCAGGGCCAGCACCAGCACCTCGGCCCCGGTGACCGCGGCGGTGAGATCCTCGGTGGCGGTGATGGTCTCCGGAAGAGCGATGTCACCAAGGTAGGCGGAGTTGGTGTGGCGTTCGTTGATCTCCTGGGCGACCTCGTCTCGACGCGCCCACAGCACGATCTCTGTCGGTTCCGACGAGGCTGCGGCACCATCCCCCAGGACTTTGGCGAAGGTGGTCCCCCAGGAGCCGGCGCCGAGGACGGCGATCCGGTTCATGAGTCGGCCTTACGGCGGGCCTCGAGCTGGCCGCGGGGCACACGCTGGTTCGCCGCGCGGTCCCAGATGTGCTCGGGAGCCTTCTCCCCGCGCAGCTGTGCGACGCCCTCCGTCAGTGCGGTTTCGATCCGCTCGGTGGCCTCCGCCAGCAGGGTGCGTGTCAGCGGCTTGCCCCGGAGATCGGAGAGGTCGATCTCCTCCCCCACCTCCAGGGTGTACTTTTTCCGCGGAAGCAGACGCGGCATCTTGGAGTACTGCGGCAGCCAGTCCTGCAGGCCCCAGTGGGTGATGGGGACCAGCGGCGCCCCGGTGGTCAGGGCCAGACGGGCGGCCCCGGTCTTGGCCCGCATGGGCCACAGTTCAGGATCACGGGTCAGCGTGCCTTCAGGGTAGATGAGGATCGCACCGCCCTGATCGAGCACCTCGCGGGCGATGTCTAGGGACTTCCGCGCCTCGCCGCGGTCGCTGCGTGCCACGGGGATCTGCTTCAGCGTGCGCAGCAGGGATCCCAGCCCGGGCACGCGGAACAGCGAGTCCTTGGCCATGAAGTGGGGCGTGTTGCCGCCGACGTAGACCGCGTGGGCCACGGCCACGGGGTCTACTTCACTGACGTGGTTGGCCACCACGATGTATCCCCCGCGGGGCAGTCTCTGAAGGCCGCGCCACTCCTTGCCCATGAGGACGTTCATCGCCGGACGCACCATGGCGGCGGCAACCCGGAAGGCCGGGGTGGTGCGGCGGGCAGAGGACCCGGAGGTGCCGCGGGGGCTTCGGGGGCTGCTCTTCTGGCTGGTCACAGT
Organism: Nesterenkonia flava; assembly: GCF_031432335.1. Classification (NCBI taxonomy): domain Bacteria; kingdom Bacillati; phylum Actinomycetota; class Actinomycetes; order Micrococcales; family Micrococcaceae; genus Nesterenkonia; species Nesterenkonia flava. The sequence goes on from NZ_JAVKGT010000008.1 coordinate 25,549, forward strand.
CTCCAAGCCTACCGGGGTCAGGCGGCGAGGGCGGCGGAGATATCGATGTCTGCGCCGAGGCCTTCGATCTTGTCGATGAAGTGCTCGTAGCCGCGGTTGATGATCTCGATCCCCGTGACCGTAGAGGTGCCCTGGGCTGCCAGGGCGGCGATGAGGTGGGAGAACCCGCCGCGCAGGTCAGGGACGTTGATATCGGTGCCCTTGAGCTCGCTCGGGCCGGAGATCACTGCCGAGTGCAGGAAGTTGCGCTGGCCGAACCGGCACGGGTTGGATCCCAGGCACTCGCGGTGGAGCTGGATGGAGGCGCCCATGCGCTTCAGGGCTTCGGTGAAGCCGAAGCGGTTCTCGTAGACGGTCTCGTGGACGATCGACACACCGTGGGCCTGGGTCAACGCCACGACCATTGGCTGCTGCCAGTCGGTCATGAAGCCCGGGTGCACGTCGGTCTCCAGCACCAGGGGCTGCAGGGCCTTGCCGCCGTGCCAGAAACGAATGCCCTCGTCGTCGACCTCGAACTCGCCGCCGATCTTGCGGTACGTGTTGAGGAAGGCGGTGAGATCACGCTGGGCGGCGCCGTGGACGTAGATGTCGCCCTCGGTGACCAGCGCCGCCGAGGCCCAGGAGGCGGCCTCGTTGCGGTCAGGGATGGCGCGGTGCTTGAAGCCGGAGAGGCGGTTCACGCCCTCGATGCGGATAGTGCGATCCGTGTAGACGGTGATGATCGCGCCCATCTGCTGCAGGATGGCGATGAGGTCGTGGATCTCAGGCTCGACGGCGGCGTTCTTCAGCTCCGTGATGCCCTCTGCCAGGACTGCCGTCAGCAGGACCTGCTCGGTGGCGCCCACGGAGGGATAGGGCAGTTCAAGCTTGGCGCCCTTGAGGCCCTTGGGGGCGGAGATGTGGATTCCGTTGGGCTGCTTGTCGACGACGGCGCCGAAGTTGCGCAGCACCTCAAGGTGATAGTTGATGGGCCGGTCACCGATGCGGCAGCCGCCCAGGTCGGGGATGAAGGCCTCCCCGTTCTTGTGCATGAGGGGCCCGCAGAAGAGGATCGGGATCCGGGAGTCGCCCGCGTAGGCGTCAATCTGGGAGTGTTCGGCGGAGTAGGTCTCCCGCGGGTCCAGCGTCATGTGGCCCGCCGCGCTGTCGCGGTCGACCTTGACGCCGTGAATGGTCAGCAGATTGTGGACGATCTCGACGTCGCGGATCTCCGGCACGTTGCGCAGCTCGGAGGGTTCACTGCCCAGCAGTGAGGCGACCATCGCCTTGGGCACGAGGTTCTTGGCCCCGCGGACCTTGACTGTGCCTTGCAGCGGTTTCCCGCCCTGGATGGTGAGCAGCTTGGCCATATCCTTCTCAGTGATCCCTTCTGACGCCAAAGGCTAGGTGTGCCAGCGGTGATTGTGGCCATGCCACTGTACCCAACCAAAGCGACGATCCCCGCCGCGCAACCTGAAAATCCGGCAACAATTCGATGACAGTTGCCTGATTGTCCAGGTGAGGGCGCGACGGGATGTGACGAGTCAGACTTTGGCTGGCAGCGTAGTGGGCTTGAAGCCCGGACGTGTCGCTTCGAAGGTCTTGATGGACTCCTCCTGGCGCAGCGTCAGCGAGATGTCGTCGAGTCCCTCCATGAGTCGCCAGCGGGTGTAGTTGTCGATCTCGAAGGTGGTGTCCACGCTGCCGCAGCGGACCGTCCGGTGCTCCAGGTCAACGGTGACCTCGGTCCCGGGCTCCTTCTCCAGCTCCTTCCAGATCAGCTCTACATCGGGCTGGGCCACCTTGGCGGCCAGCAGTCCCTGCTTGGCGGCGTTGCCGTAGAAGATGTCGGCGAACCGGGAGGAGATGACCACGCGGAAGCCGTAGTCCTTCAGGGCCCAGACGGCGTGTTCGCGGGAGGATCCGGTGCCGAAGTCTGAACCGGCCACCAGGACCGAGCCTCGGCTGTAGGGCTCCTGGTTGAGCACGAAGTCGGGGTTCTTCCGCCAGGATGAGAACAGGGCGTCGTCGAACCCTGTCTTGGTGATGCGCTTGAGGTAGACGGCGGGGATGATCTGGTCGGTGTCCACATTGGACTGCTTCAGGGGGACGCCGATACCGGTGTGGGTGGTGATGGGTTCCATAGGGGTTCCTTGCTCTAAATCACGCAGCGGCAGGGGTCAGCACATCAGAGGGCGCCGAGAGGGTGCCCCGGATCGCGGTAGCGGCGGCGACCACCGGAGAGACCAGATGGGTACGGCCGCCCTTGCCCTGGCGTCCTTCGAAGTTGCGGTTGGAAGTGGAGGCGCAGCGCTCCCCCGGTGCCAGCTGGTCAGGGTTCATGCCCAGGCACATTGAGCATCCGGCGAAGCGCCATTCTGCGCCGAAGTCCTTGAAGATCTGGTCAATCCCCTCCGCCTCCGCCTGCAGCCGGACCTTCTGTGAGCCCGGAACCACGATCATCCGCACTTCGGGGTCCTTCTGGCGACCAGCGATGACCTCGGCGGCGGCGCGCAGGTCCTCCATGCGGGAGTTGGTGCAGGAGCCCAGGAAGACGGTGTCCACCCGGATGTCCTTCATGGGGGTTCCCGGCTCGAGATCCATGTACTGCAGCGCGCGTTCGGCGGACTCGCGGTCTACGGGATCGGTGAAGTCGGTGGGGTTGGGCACTGAGTCGTTGAGGCTCACGCCCTGGCCGGGATTGGTGCCCCAGGTGACAAAGGGTTCGAGCGTGTCGGCGTCGAGAATCACCTCGGCGTCGAATACCGCACCGTCGTCGGTGCGCAGCGATCGCCAATACTCCAGGGCCGCATCCCAGTCCTCGCCTTCGGGTGCGTGGGGACGTCCCTTGATGTACTCGAAGGTGGTCTCATCGGGGGCGATCATTCCCGCGCGAGCCCCGGCCTCGATGGACATGTTGCAGATAGTCATCCGCGCCTCCATCGAGAGCTGCTCGATGGCGCTGCCGCGGTATTCCAGGACGTATCCCTGCCCGCCACCGGTGCCGATCTTGGCGATGACCGCCAGGATGATGTCTTTGGAGGTGACTCCCGGCTTGAGGGTGCCGTTGACGGTGATCGCCATGGTCTTAAAGGGCTTCAGCGAGAGCGTCTGGGTGGCCAGCACGTGCTCCACCTCTGAGGTGCCGATGCCCATGGCCAGGGCGCCGAATGCACCGTGGGTGGAAGTGTGGGAGTCACCGCAGACCACAGTCATGCCCGGCTGGGTCAGCCCCAGCTGGGGACCCACGACGTGGACGATGCCCTGGTCGTCGTCACCCAGGGAGTGGATCCGCACGCCGAACTCTTGAGCATTGGCCCGCAGGGTGTCGACCTGCTTGCGGCTGATGGGGTCCGCGATCGGTTTGTTGATCTCGAGGGTGGGGGTGTTGTGGTCCTCGGTGGCGATGGTCAGGTCGGGACGGCGCACCGGCCGGCCAGCCAGCCGCAGACCCTCGAAGGCCTGCGGAGAGGTCACCTCGTGAACCAGGTGCAGATCGATGTAGAGGAGATCCGGGGAGCGCTGTCCGTCCTTGTCCTCTCCACGGACCACCACGTGGTCACGCCACACCTTCTCTGCCAATGTCAGCGGTTTCTCCGCCATGGTTTCTCCTTACGAGGTCCTTCGCGATCACTTCAAGCCGTCACGGCCGGGGTGTGGGACGCTTCGGCGCAGTGAGTAGCCGGGTCTAGCTGCTCTTCTAGAAAAGCACCGTTGCCGGTCCGTCTCTAGAAACGGGGTGTGGGTCTCATTATCTGAGATGCCTGGGTAGAATGTTCGGCATGTCTCCTTCCCGTGACGAACAGCAGGCGGTGTCCCGACCCCAGGCCGGAGCCGGCGCTTCGCCGCGACCGCTGCACTCCCCCTCCGGCATCGGCGTGGTGGACAAGTCCGTGATGATCATGGACGCCCTGGAGGCGGGGCCCGCCACCTTGGCCCAGCTGGTGGAGTGCACCGGCCTGGCCCGGCCTACCGTGCACCGGCTGGCCAGCGCCCTCGTCCACCACCGATTCCTCAGTCGGGACGTGCGCGGTCGCTACGTCATCGGCTCCCGGCTGACCGAGCTGGCCTCGGCCGCTGGCGACGACCAGCTGGTCACTGCCGCCGGACCCATGCTGCTGAAGCTGCGCGATGCCACAGGCGAGTCCTCCCAGCTCTTCCGCCGTCAGGGTGAGGCGCGCGTGTGCGTGGCCTCCGCCGAACGCCCCATCGGTCTGCGCGACTCCATTCCTGTGGGCACCCAACTGTCGATGAAGGCGGGCTCCGCCGCCCAAGTGCTGCTGGCCTGGGAGGATCATGAGCGCCTGGTGGAGGGCCTGCAGGGCGCGCGGTTCACCCCCACCGTGCTCGCCGGCGTACGCCGTCGGGGCTGGGGCGAGTCCCTGGGAGAGCGAGAACCCGGTGTCGCCTCCGTCTCGGCGCCCGTGCGCGGCCCCTCCGGGCGCGTCATCGCAGCCGTCTCAATCTCTGGACCCATCGAGCGGCTCACGCGGCAGCCGGGCCGGAAGTTTGCCGGCGTCGTCGTAGCGGCAGCGCACCAGCTCACCGAGATGGTCCGCAAGAACCCTGACGGCGACCACGGCCTGAAGGACGAACCCGCACGCCGCCCGTGAGCCCCCTGCCCCGCCCCACGCCGGGGCAGACAATCCGCATGAGAAAACCATGAGACGAGCCTGAAGAACTGCGTTCACCCAGAACAGTATGATGAGGCGCGTGACTCTCAATATTTCTGTGATTGGTACCGGTTATCTGGGCGCGACTCATGCTGCGTGTATGGCGGAGCTTGGGTTTGATGTCATTGGTGTGGACGTGGACCCGGAGAAGATTGATTCGCTCTCCCGTGGTGAGTTGCCGTTTCATGAGCCTGGTCTGCCTGAGCTGATTCGCAAGCATGTGGACTCAGGTCGTCTGCGGTTCACCACGGATATGTCTGAGGTCGGGGCCTGGGGTGATGTGCACTTCATCGCGGTGGGCACCCCGCAGGTCAAGGGCGGCACTGGTGCTGATCTGACCTATGTGGATGCTGCCACGACCTCGCTGGTGCGTTCCATTACTAAGTCTGGTGCCTTGATTGTGGGTAAGTCCACGGTGCCGGTGGGTACTGCTGCCCGGCTCTATGACCTGGTCCAGGAGCAGAAGAACCCTGGTGTGGACCTGTCGTTGGCGTGGAACCCGGAGTTCCTGCGGGAGGGCTTTGCGGTGGAGGACACGCTGCGCCCTGACCGTCTGGTGGTCGGCACCCGCAATGAGACTGATGAGGCGCGTCTGCGGGAGGTCTACGCCGAGGCCCTGGACCGGCAGACTCCGTGGGTCTCGACTGATTTTGAGACTGCTGAGCTGGTGAAGGTCGCAGCGAACGCGTTCTTGGCGACCAAGATCAGCTTCATCAATGCTTTTGCTGAGGTGACCGAGACCGTGGGCGGGAACATCACGACCCTGGCGGATGCGATCGGGTTTGATGACCGGATCGGTCGGAAGTTCCTCAATGCTGGTGTGGGCTTCGGTGGTGGGTGTCTGCCCAAGGACATTCGTGCCCTGCAGACCCGTGTGGCGGAGCTGGGTCTGGATCATTCGATGAAGTTCCTTGATGAGATCGATCAGATCAACCTGCGGCGGCGGAAGAAGGCTGTGGCCCGGGCCTTTGAGCTGCTGGATCAGGACATCGTGGGCAAGAAGATCGCGGTGCTAGGGATCACCTTTAAGCCGCTTTCTGATGATGTGCGTGATTCCCCGGGCCTGGATGTGGCGGCCCGGTTGTTCAACGCTGGTGCTGATGTGACTGTCTATGACCCTGAGGGTAATAAGAACGCGGCGAAGCGGTATCCGCGTCTGGGGTATGTGGATTCCCTGGTGGAGGCGGTCAAGGACGCTGAGCTGGTAGTGCTCACCACTGAGTGGAGTGAGTTCAAGGCCCTGAGGCCTGCTGATCTGGAGGGCCTGGTGGCAGCGAAGCGGTTTGTCGATGCCCGCAATGTCCTGCCGGCTGGTGAGTGGGAGGCCGCGGGCTGGACCTTCGCCCAACTCGGACGCAAATTCGAGGGCTGAGCAACCCCCTTAGAGGGAGCTCCATCCCACGTTGCTGACGACGTGTCCTGTGACTACACGGGGCACGCCGTCAGCCTTTTCACGCACTTCACCGATGCGCCGGAACCCTTCGGGAAGGACGACGCCGGCGGGGAAAGTCCCCAACAAGGCATACTCCTCTCCCCCTCCCATCACCCAGGTCAGCGCCTGGTGACGCGCCTGTTCCGGGGGGCGCCCGAGGTAGGCGGCCACCGGCTCAAGCGTGCGCGCTTCCTCCGCCAGAACGTCGTCGTCGAGGTGGATGTCCACGCCGGAGGCTCTGGCTAGGCGCGCGGCGTCCCGCAGCAGACCGTCGGAGATGTCCATGCCGCCGCGGCCTCCGGCAGCGAGTGCCGCGGGTCCGGCCTCCAGAGGAGGCGCGGGGCGGGTCTGAGCTCTCATGCAGACACCGAAAAGCTCCTCGTGATGAGTGAACAGCTCCTGCTGCTGCGGGCTGATGGCGGTGCCGCCCTCCGGCCCGGATGACTCTTCCAGCAGCGCAAGTCCTGCGGCGGCGCGGCCCAGCGGTCCGCAGACGGCGAGCGTGTCGCCCGGTGCGGCAGCATCCCGCCGAAGTCCCGCCGATCCGGCGGCCAGTTCCCCCACGGCGGTGATCGTCACCGAAACGACGTCCCCGCGGCCGAGGTCTCCGCCGGCAATGACGCAGCGCTGCGCTCCCGGCTGCTCACAGGCGCGCACCACGCCCCGGTAAAAGTCGGCCACCCAGGTCAGCGGCATCGTCCGCGGCAGCGTAAGGCTGATGAGCAGTGCTGTGGGCTGTGCACCCATGGCACTGATGTCTGAGAGGTTCTGCGCCGCAGCTTTGGTGCCCACCTCCATCGGATACTCATCAGGCGGTTCGAATGCCCCGGCTGCCAGCTGCTCCGGGCCGCTCCACCAGCACGGCCGGAAGTCCTGGTCCTGACTCATCGTGTCAGTGGTGAGGACCAACTGACTCCCGGGGCGGGGGACCAGCAAGGCGGCGTCGTCGGCGCCTGGTCCCAGCAGCAGGTGAGCGCCGCGTCGAGCGTTGAAAGGAGCAACGATCTCCATCACCTCCGTGAGCACCGCGTCCTCCCCCGCCTGGCCCACCGTGCTTTCTCGATGGTCCACGGTGCTTTCTGACTCCGGGGTTCTGCTGCTCCTCATTTGCCCATGATCTCACTGGTCCCGAGCGTTCGACCTCTCTGCGCTGCCGGCCACTCTCATGCAACGGGGGACGGTCACTGGAGCAGGCAGTGGCGTAGCGCATGAATCCACTGCTCAGGCGACTCGAGATGAGCATCGTGGCCTGCTCCGGGCAGATCGATGCGCGCGGTCTGGGGACGGCGCCGGATCATCTCAGTGCGCTCTTCCTCGGTGAACATGCCGTGCTCCGCGAACATCACCGTGGTCTGGGGCTGCAGCGCCTCTTCGTCTTCTCCACACGGAACCTGCCGCGTCCCGAGGGCGCCGACGTCCGCGTGGTCACCGGCCAGGTGGCCGAAGCATTGCCGCAGCTGAGGGAAGCGGCGGGAGACTCACTGATCTGGGTGGTCGGCGGCGGCGACCTGGCGGGTCAGTTCCTGGACGCCCGCGCCCTGGACGAGCTGGTGCTGACGGTGGCGCCGGCGGCCCTGGGACAGGGGGCGCCCCTTCTACCCCGTCGCGTGGAATCGGACCAGCTCACGCTCGCTGAAGCCGCACAAATCGGTCAGTTCGCGCGCCTGAGGTATCAGATCACCTACCCTCAGTAGCCCTGCCCGGCCCCGAGCGGCCGGAAGGGGTGACCCCGCGCCTGTCAACAAACACAAAAAGGGCCTCTGACCGGAAAACTCCAGGTCAGAGGCCCAATAATGGTGACCCCAGCGGGATTCG